>JAYRTK010000367.1:0-3190 GCA_041919595.1 Lysobacteraceae bacterium | reverse complement strand
CAGAACAGCGCGCGCTGGGCCGGATTGGCGGCCGCCCCCGGCGAGCCGGGTGTGCCGTAGCAGGCGGTGAGGATGGCCTGGGTGCCGCGGAAGGTGATCACGTTCTCCAGCGAGATGTTGTACCAGTCGAGCGTGAAATTCAGGCCCGGCGCCCAGCTCGGGCTGTAGACCACACCGAAACTTTTCGTCTCGCCGAATTCCGGCTGCAGATCCGGGTTGCCGCCGTTCAGCGAACGGATCTGGCCGTTGGGCTGCGCCACACCGCCGACCGGCGAACCATCGGCGAGACAGCGCGCCGCATCGGTGGTGACGAGTCCGATGTTCGCGGTATTGCACGGATCGATCGCCGCCGGGAACGCTTCGGCGCCACCGGCATAGAGGTCGATCACGTCCGGTGCGCGGAACGATTCCGAATACGTGCCGCGGAACATCAGGTCGTCGAACACCTGCCACTTGAGGCCGATCTTCTTCGCGGTGTCGCCACCGATATCCGGCGCGACCGCGCTGCCGCCGAACACGCCGCTGGAGTCGTAGTCGGACTTGCGCGCCGCCAGATTGAGTTCCAGCAGCTTCGCGCCGGGCACGTCGGCCAGAATCGGCACGTTCAACTCGGCGTAGATCTCGTCGACGTTGATGTTGCCCCGGGTCGGCTCGGTGAAATTCGACGAGGAGCCGCCACCGGCCACGAGCGCGTCGGGCTGGCTGAAGTACGCCGTGCGCCGGTGTTCCAGGCCGACGGCGAACCCCAGCGGGCCGGCCGGCAAATCGACGATCGAACCGGACAGATTGGCGAAGTAGTCCTTCGTCGTCATCCGCTCCTGGGCCACCAGCGTGTAGCTGATGTAATCGATCATCGCATCGTACTCGGCGCGGCTGATCACGCCGGCGGCCAGGCCGAGATCCGGACCGCCGAACATGTTGAACGGCACGCAGCCGGCGATGACCGCACCGGCGCCGTCGAGGCATTCCAGCGTGCCGGTCACCGGATTGCGGCGCGAGGCGCCGACCGCGCGGCGCAGATTGAACAGATTGATGAAATTGTCGCCACGCTGGGAGAACCGGGAATCGAGGTAGGAATAGCCCGCATCCCAGTACATGTCGCGGCCGGCCAGATCGAACGAGCCGTCGAACGACAGGGTCACCGCGAGATTGTCGTTGTTGAAGTACGGCTTGCGCGGACCGACCGCGAGTGCGCGGAAATTCGCCTGCCGGAGATCCTGGCCGAACGGGTTGAACACGTTGGTGGCGGTCGGCGCGAACGCCCACTGCGGACCGGACAGTCCGCGGGTATCCATGGTCAGCGGCACTTCCGCCAGTTGCTGGTTGGACTCGCGTTTGACGTAGGTCGCCATCGCGTTGAAGTTGATGCGATCGGTCAGGCGCAGGCTGCCCTGGCCGTAGACGTTGAAGCGTTCGATCGGCTGCAGCAGGTAGTTGACCGGCGCGAAGTTGTAGCGATCCGAGTTGCCGGAACCGTCGAAGGTGTAGTTCACGAACGGGCTGAAGTCGCTCGCCTGGCGTCCGTCCTCGCCCGGACGCAGGGTCACGCCGTTGCCCGAAAGACCGGTGCCCGGACCGGTGCCGGCACCGTTGCCGACCGGGGTGCAGGTGAGGAAACCGGATGAGGTCGGAGTCAACGCACCGTCGCAGCGGACGAAGTTGCCGCGCAGACTCGAACCGGAACCGAATGCGCCGCCGGACGCCAGATCGCCGCCACCGTAGGTCGGCACCGACGAGATCGCGCGATCGCCCGCGTAGACCGGTTCCTGATCCTGATAGGCGATGTTGAACACCGCGTTCCAGCGATCGTTGCTGGCGCCGACCGTGAAATCGTAGGTCTGCTGGAAGCCGTCGCCCTTGCTGTAGCTGCCGAGATACACGTTGGCTTCGGCGCCGTCGAAGTTCTTGCGGGTGATGACATTGATCACGCCGGCGATGGCGTCGGAGCCGTAGATCGCCGAGGCACCGTCCTTCAGCACTTCGATGCGTTCGACGATGGACACCGGGATGGTGTTGAGATCGACCACCGCGGCGTTGGTGATGCCGGCGGTGACCCAGCGACGTCCGTTCACCAGCACCAGGGTGCGGGTGGCGCCGAGCCCGCGCAACGAGATGTTCTGGGTGCCGTCGCTGCCGTTGGTGCCGGTGGTGACGTTGCGCAGGGCGCCGCCATCGCTGGCCGCGATGTTGAACAGCACGTCGCCGACCGACGTCAGACCGGTGGCCTCGATCGCCGCGCGATCGATGGTCAGCACCGGCGAGGTGCCTTCCACTTCCGAACTGCGCGGAATGCGCGAGCCGGTGACCACGACGGTATCGAGCGCATCCTGCGGTTCGGCATCCTGCGCGATCGCGGGCGTCGGCAGCAATCCGGCCGGGGCCAGCGCGACGGCGATCGCGAACGGCAGCGCCGCCGGTGGGATGGCATTCTTGCATTGCGGGTGAATCATCATCGTCTCCATGGTGTTTGAGCGGCGCCGGGCCCGGTGCGCCGCGTTCCGCAGGCATCTCCCCTCCGTGCGGATCGACGCGTGCGCAGCGGGCTGGCCGGATCTGCGATGCAGCGGAAAGACAGGCGTCATGCGCGCTTCCCGCCGGCCGTTATCGCATCGTTAAATGCCGGACCACATTACGGTCCGCGCCGTCGGCCCGCTTTGCGTCGCGGGCTTCGTGCGTGTGCCGATCTTGGCGTCACGCTTCGGCGCTTCGCTCCGCTTCGATGCCGCGTGCTTCGATACCGCGTGCTTCGATGCACTTCTCCGCGACGCGTGCCATGGCGATGCGTTCTGCGGCGAACCGCCCTGCATCGAACCCTCCGGCTTCAGGGCACTGCGATAGGCGCTCGCGGTGGTGCGGTAACGCGCGCGGAACGCGCGGGCGAAGCTGCAGCTGTTGTCGAAGCCGCAGGCGGCACCGATCTCGCTGATCGCATCGTCGGTGCCCGCAAGCAGTTCGCAGGCGTGCTCCAGGCGCAGACGGACCGAGGCGGCCTGCGGACTCTCGCCATAGATGTCGTGGAAGGTCTTCGACAGATACCAACTGGAGAAACTGGTGAGCTCGGCCAGCTCGGTCAGGCGCACGACGCGGTCGCGATGGCCGTCGAGGAACAGCCGCGCGCGTTGCAGACGACCGAAGACCTGACGCTTGCGGCGCACCGATCGCCCCGGGCAGCGCGCGATGCCACCGTCGA
>JAYRTK010000366.1:0-3214 GCA_041919595.1 Lysobacteraceae bacterium | reverse complement strand
GGCGTCACGGCGTTCTCCGGGCTTCTGGACATGTTCGGGCAGTGTAGCGGGACTACGAAAAAATGCGGCAGACGGATTCGACGAAGCGGACCTTCATCGCGCTGTGGACAGCGGCGACGCTCGTCAAGTGCGCGCTCGCCGCGCGACTGCCGCTGTTCGTCGACGAAGCGTTCTACTGGCAGGAAGGTCGTCATCCGGCCTGGGCCTATTCCGATCTGCCCGGTCTGACCGCGTGGCTGGTCCGGTTGGGCGAAATGCTCGGCGGTCATTCGACGTTCGGGGTGCGCGGACCGTTCCTCGCGATCGCGGCGCTGCTGCCTTGGTGGATCGTCGCGATCGCGCGGCGCGAGCTCGGTCCGCAGCACGCGTGGACCGCGGGTGCGTTCGCCGTGCTGCTGCCGCTGCTGGGCACGCTCGGTGTGCTGGCACTGCCCGATGTGCCGATGGCGCTGGCGACCGTGGCCTGTCTCGATGCCGGTGCGCGCCTGCTGCGCGGCGTGGGCTGGCCTGCGGCGGCGCTGCTGGCCGCAGGACTGGCGATCGGTGGACTCACCCATTACCGCTTCGTCGCGGTGATCGGTGTCGGTTTCGTCGCGCTGCTGATGCTGGCCGAAGGCCGCAGGGCGCTGCGCGATCCGCGGGTCTGGCTGGCGTTGGCGGTGGGCGCGCTCGCGTGGTGGCCGTTGCTGGCGTGGAATCTCGACAATGCCGATGCCGGCCTGCGCTTCCAGTTGGTGGATCGCCATCCGTGGACCTTCCATCCCGACGGCGCGCTGTTCGTCGCGGTCCAGGCGCTGATGGTCACGCCGCTGCTGCTGTTCGCGCTGGTGCGCGGCGGCATCGTGGCGCGCGGGACGCAGACCGCGCCGGGTCGGCGTTTCCTGGCCTGGTCGGGCCTGCTGGTGCTGGCGGGTTTCTTCCTGCTCGGCTTCTTCGCCGACAGCGAGCGCGTCAGTTTCCACTGGCCGCTGCCGGCGTATCTCGCGCTGTTGCCGCTGTTGCCGCTGGTGCTGATGCGTTGGTCCGCGCGCTGGCGGCGCGCGACCTGGGCGCTCGCTGCGTTCGGGCTGTTCGCCGGACTTGGCTATTACGTCGCAGTGTCGTCGCCGGTGATGCGCGAACGCATGGCCGCGGGCAAGGCCTACCCGTCGAACTTCGCCGGTTGGGACGTGCTGGCGCGCGAGGTCGAGGCGATGCGCGCGACGATGCCCGGGAACACGCGACTGCTGGCGGACAATTTCAAGCTCGGCGCCGAACTCGGCTTCGCGCTCGACGATCCGCGCATCCCGGTGCTCGATCACCCGTTGAACCATCATCACGGCCGCGCGCCGCAATTGCGCCTGTGGGGCCTGCACAGCGATGGCCGCGCCCTGCGCGAGACCGTGCCGCAGTTGCTGGTCGTCGGCGCCAACGATATCGACTTCAAGCATCAGCTCACGCGCTGGCATGCGCTCTGCGCGATGGTCGGGCCGCTGCCGCCGCCGAAGGTGCTCAACATCGATCGCGGCCGCCAGCGGTTCCTGTTGTTCGCGCTCAGCGGTCCGCGCGACCGGACCTTCTGCACCGCGCCCGCGATGGCGTGGATCGACGCACCCGCCGACGGCGCGGTCGTGCCGCGCCGGTTCGTGCTGGAAGGCTGGGCCTTCAAGGACGGCGTCGGCATCGCTTCGGTCGAGGTGCTGCTCGATGGGCGCACGTTCGCGCGCGCGATCTACGGTCGTCCGCGCCCGGAAGTCGCCGGCTTCTGGCGCAAATGGCGCGAGGGCGGCTCCACCGACCCGCAGCATCCGGACGTGGGCTTCCGCGCCGAACTCGATCTCGGCGACCGGCCACCGGGCCGGTATCGCATCGGTCTGCGGCTGCATGGTCACGATCGCAGCATCGAGGATTGGCCGGAGCGGATCGTCGAACTGCGTTAGCGCGGCCTTTCGACCGCCCGGCCGTGCGCGGCGTCGTTCGCCCGCTCAGGGCACCGCGAATCCCGCTTCGCGCAGCAACCGTGCGGTGGCGATCAGCGGCAGTCCGATCAGCGCGGTCGGGTCGCGGTTCTCGATCGCGTCGAACAGGGTGATGCCGAGGCCTTCCGACTTGAAGCTGCCGGCGCAGTCCAGGGGCTGCTCGCGTTCGATGTAGCGTGCGATTTCCGCCGGGGCGAGGGTGCGGAAACGCACCGTGGTGATGTCGAGCGCCTCGAACCGGCGGCCATCGGCCCCGGCCAGGCAGACCGCGGTCAGGAAGCGCACCTCGCGGCCGGACATCGCGGCCAACTGGGCGATCGCGTTGTCCACGGTGCCGGGCTTGCCGATCGGTCGGCCGTCGATCTCCGCGAGCTGATCCGAGCCGATCACCCAGACCGGGGCGGCACCTGCCGCGCCGGCCAGCACCGCTTCGGCCTTCGCCCGGGCCAGACGCACGGTCACGGCCTGCGGGGGTTCGTCCGCCCGCGGTGTTTCGTCGACGTCCGGACGGGCGGTGGCGAAGGGCAGGCCGAGGCGTTCGAGCAGTGCCTGCCGGTAGCGTGAAGTCGAGGCGAGGATCAGCGCCGGGGCCGCGGGCGCAGACGGCGCGGTCATGGCGTCCCGCTCACATCGAGTCCCGGCCACGTCGTCGTCATGGCGCCGAGGTGCGGGCGCGCTCGACCAGCGTCAGTTGCTGGTCGATCCGGGCCCGCGCCTCGTCGATCGACACCCGCATCTCGTCCAGGGTCTTCACCGAGGCGGTGGCCCCATGCTGCTGCAACCAGAGACGCTGCCGCAGCATTTCCTGGAGTGCGGTGCGCACGGTCTCGTCCTCATCGCCGGTGATCGCCTCGATCTCGGCCCGGGCGGTGCGCAGGCGCGATTCGAGGGCATCGGCGGCGTCCAGCAGGCGGGTGAAGGCCCGCTGGCGGGGCAGGCCCCGTCGCGAGACCCGCCAGATCAGGCCCGCGGCGATCAGGACGACAAGCGCGGTGGCGGCGATCGTCATGGGAAAGGAGAATGCGGTCACACGACGGACCCGGGAACGGGTGGACAGTCTGCCGCGACCCGCGCCGGCGGGCAAATCCCCCGTCGCGGCAAGGGGTTGGGTTTGACAGCGGTGGGGCCGGCCCCTACCATTTCGCGTCTTATGTCCGCTGAAGTGCCCGAAGTCCTGGATGCTTGGCGAATGGTGGCAGCCCGGCGTCGTTTCGATGGCCGGATGCCGCTGGCCGCGATGGCCCGCCTCCGCGATC
>JAYRTK010000365.1:0-3230 GCA_041919595.1 Lysobacteraceae bacterium | reverse complement strand
CATGCAGGCATTGGGTGGAGATCGGCACGCACCAGGCGTAGTCGTGTTTCGGCGCTTCGGCGAAATCGTTGCCGCGCTCGTCGCCGCCCCAGTACAGCAGCACCTCGCGCGGACGCACGCCGCGCATGAACTGCGCGCCGTATTCGCGGTAACTGGGGGCGAACACGTCCTCGGGCCGCATCGAGGCGCCGATGCCGATGTGGGTGGCCTCGTGGCCGAGGCAGGAGGCGTAGGTGCCCAGCTTGCCGGTGCGCTGCAGGGCGATCGCCTTGCTGTCGAAGGTCCGCACCAGCAGCATCTGCCGGAACAGCGGCAACAGCGTCGCGGGATCGGCGAAAGCGGCGGGCGGCTCGGCGACGAGCGTGCCGTCGGGGCCAAGGTATTGCAGGTATTCGATTTCGAATCGGGCGGCGACGGTCATGCGCGCGTCTCTTGCGTCGGTCCGCGGATGATACCCGCTGCGGCCGCGCGGTCCGTTGCGCAGCGCGTCATGACTTGCGACAGGTGACAGTCGGCGGCGGATGTGTCGGGCGCGCCATGCGAGGGCGTATGGATGCGCGTCGTGCCGCGCGCGTTCGCCGCGGACGAAAAAAAAGGCGCGGCCGGAGCCGCGCCTGGTGTGGCATCGCGCGCGGCCGGCGTGGCCGGCCGCCGCGGGTCGCGTTTACGGTGCGACGATGTTGACGTTGTAGACCGAGGTGTTGTTGTTCGCCAGCGGATCGGTCACGGTGCTGGCGCTCACGTTGCTGGTCAGCTGCATCGTGCTCTGGACCAGATGCGAGGGCGCGACCGCCGCATAGGTGAAGGTCGCGCGCGCGCCGGACGCCAGGGTGCCGGCGGTGGTGCAGACGATCGAGTGCCCGGTCGGCGTGGTGTTGCGGACGCAGGTCCAGCCGGCGGGTGCGGTCACGGTGGTGTTGGCCAGCGGCGCGGTGCCGGTGAAGGTGACCACCGGCTGCGGCGCCGGGTTGGGACCGGCGTTGCGCACCGGCACCGAGAACAGCGCGGTGCTGCCGCTGCGGATGGTCCCGGCGGGACCGCCGATCATGCGCAGGGAGAGATCGGCGTTCAGCAGCGCGACCGCCGCGACCGAGACCTGCGCGGTCGCGGTGTTGTCGGCGTTGGCGCGGTCGCGGGTCTGCGACTGCACCGAGGCGGCCATCGTCAGCGTGCTGGCCGTCGGCAGCGACGGTGCGGTCGCGGTCGCGGTGAACACCGCCTGCTCCGCGAGTTCCAGGGACGCGGCCGTGCAGGTGACCGTGGTGGTGCCGCCGCCCTGGACCGGCGCCGCGCAGGTCCAGCCGGCCGGCGCGGAGGTCGAGACCGGGACCAGCGCGTCGAACACCAGCGCGACCGCCGGGAGCGACGCCTTGTTCGGGCCGGCGTTGTTCACCGTGATGGTGAAGGGCACCGCGGCGCCGGCGGCGACGTTGGCCGAAGGCGTGGTCGCCGCGAGCGAGAGATCGGCGGTGCGGAAGTCGGCCACGCCGATGGTCACGCGCACCGGATCGTGATCGGAGACGCGGATCGCGTTGCCGGCCACGCCGTAGTTGTGCACGCCGAAGTCGGCGTTGATGCGGGCGTGATCGACCGACAGGTCCGCCACGTCCAGCACCAGCGCTTCGTTCACGACCACGTGGTCGAGCGTCTGCGCGCTGCCCTCGAACACGTACGAGTAGCGTTCGGCCGGATCGGCGATCAGGTCGGAGCCGTCGATCAGCGGGGTCGTGATCGGGCTGTCGACGTCGTAGACGACTTCGTTGGCGGCCACTTCATCGCCGCGGACGATGCCCATCACGTCGACGTAGCCGTCGTTGAACTCGAAGGCGTTGAAGTCGCCGAGCAGGACGATGTGCTCGTTCGGGTTCGCCTGCTGCCGCGTGTGCACCAGGTCGGCCAGGAACAGCGCCTGCTGGCCGCGCTTGGCGCGGACGCGATGACCTTCGCTGGCCCAGCCGCTGCTGCCCGGGCCGGTGTCGTCGACGCCGTTGAGCGAACGCAGGTGGTTGACGATCACCGTGACCGGATAGCTGGCGCCGTTGTCCTGATGGACGATGGCGCGGAGCATCAGCGGCGGTCGGTCGTTGAGCAGCGAGGTGCTGCTGTCCGGATTGACGAACAGGGTGCTCTTGCCGAACTGGGTGACGTCGACCACTTCGACGCGGGCGTTGCCGGTGATCAGGCGGGTGCTGACCAGGAAGCCGACGTTGATGCCGCCCACGTCGTTGCCCTGCACCAGATACGGCACGTACTGCGGCGCGCGCGCGCAGGTGCTGTTGATGCGGTCGGCCAGCAGCCCGAGCACGCGCAGGTTCTCGACTTCGACCACGCCCAGGATGTCCGGGGCCTTCATGTAATCGCAGATCGCCATCGAGGTCTTGGTCAGACGCTTGTCGAGCGCGGCGGCGGTGAGGGTCGGCGCGCCGTTGCTGTCGTTGACCTCGTCGAAGAAGCGCAGCAGGTTGAAGCCGCCGATGGTGACGTCCTCGTAGCGAGCGTCGGCGACCGCGGTCGCGGTCTTGCCGCCGCTGACCGACACCGTGCCCGCATCGGGGAGCAGCGCCCAGGTGCCGGAGAAGTAGTCGAGCACGCCGACCATGCCGTTGATGTCGGTGCCGGCGTCGATGGCGACGGCGGTCGCGCCGATCTGGCCACGGCTGCGCACCATCAGGCGTTCCTGGTTGGTGTCGAAGCGCGGCGGAGTCTTGCCGACGGGAATCGGGAAGGTGTCCATCACGCCGATGCCCGCTTCGCGGAACGGACGGTCGACGCCGGCGATGGTCACGTGGAACACGCCGGTGGTCGACGAGTTCGCGCTCGATTCGGTGATGTTGCCGTCGGCGCCGGAAATCGCGAACGCGCGCGGCACGCTGACGCGCATGCCCTCGAATTTCTCGGCGGTGCCCGGCAGCGCGGTCGGACCGAAGTCGGCGGCGGTCAGTTCGACCGGCGTCGGCAGCGGATTGCCGGTGGACAGCACCAGGATCGACGAGACCGAGATGATCTCGGTGATCGACAGCTGGTTGAGATTGTTGCTCGGGGTGAATTCGGTGACCGTGCCGGTGACCCGGATGCGGTTGCCCACCGCGGCGGTGGCCGGCGGCGCGGTCGAGGTGAAGACGAAGATGCCCTGCGAGGTGGCCGGGTTGGCGTCGACGTCGGCGTCCGCGGTCTGCAGGAAGAAGCCGTTGTTGAACTTCTGCGCGGTGACGATGCCCTCGGTGGTGACC
>JAYRTK010000364.1:0-3231 GCA_041919595.1 Lysobacteraceae bacterium | reverse complement strand
CGATCAGGCCCTTGTACAGCGCCTTCATGATCTTGCCGTCACTGCCGACCTTCACGAAGAAGGTGCCGACGATCGAGGCGACGATCGAGACCGCGCCCAGCACCATCGGATACATCACGCCGCCGTACCCGTAGGTGGCGAACGAGATGCCGGCGATCAGCATCGAAGCGACGATGGTCACCGCGTAGGTTTCGAACAGGTCGGCGGCCATGCCGGCGCAGTCGCCGACGTTGTCGCCCACGTTGTCCGCGATCACCGCCGGGTTGCGCGGATCGTCCTCGGGGATGCCGGCTTCGACCTTGCCCACCAGGTCGGCGCCGACGTCGGCGCCCTTGGTGAAGATGCCGCCGCCGAGGCGCGCGAAGATCGAGATCAGCGACGAGCCGAACGCCAGGCCGATCATCGGCTGCAGCGCGGTCTTGATCGCCGCTTCGTCGTCGACGAAGCCGCCGACGATCGCGAAGTAGCCGGCCACGCCGAGCAGACCGAGACCGACGACCAGCATGCCGGTGATCGCGCCGCCGCGGAAACTCACCGCCAGCGCGTCGTTGAGGCCTTTGGTCGCCGCCTGCGTGGTGCGCACGTTGGCGCGCACGGACACGAACATGCCGATGAAACCGGCGACGCCGGACAGCACCGCGCCGATGGCGAAGCCGATGGCGGTGGGCCAGCCCAGGCCGGGCACCAGCCCGATGACGACGAACAACACGGCGCCGACGATGGCGATCGAGGTGTATTGCCTGCGCAGATAGGCGCCGGCGCCTTCCTGGATCGCGGCTGCGATCTTCTGCATGCGTTCGTTGCCGGCAGGCTGCGCCATGATCCAGCGCGCGGACACGATGCCGTAGAGAATCGCGATGGCCGCTGCGGCCAGTGCGATCCACAAAGCGTGTTGCTCGAACATGAAACCCTCCCCAGAGTCGTGAAGTTGTGACTACAGGCGCGGATCGCGACCCGCGACCGGAACGATGCCGCACCGATGCATCCATGGCACGAGGCAACCGCCCGACTATGGCATAGCGGCTGCCCGGGTTGGAACCGGCAGGCGCGCGAATGGAGACCCATGCCGGATGGTGCGTCGCAGCATGCGCGGGTTCGCGTCAGGAAAACTTGATCCAGCCCAAGTTCACCCGTATTCGGGCAGTGTCCGTGTCCCGCCGTTCGTCAGGATCGCCGCATGTCGTCCGCTACGTTCCGCCTTCCGGTCGCGTTCGCCACCGCGCTGCTGCTGGCGCCGTTGGCGACACTGGCGCAGTCCCCCGAAATCCGTCGCGAACCGTTTCCCCCGCAGGCCCCGGGATCGGTCCACACCATCCGCATCATTCCGGAGACCTGCGCCTATCTGCGCGGGAGTTTCGTCGCCGATTCCGGACGTGCTTCCGGGGGCGATCCGGCGGCCCCCTACCGCTACGGCGCCGCACGCACGGGCAAGCGCTGCCAGCCGCGGGCCCGGCTGGTCGATCCGGCCACCGCGAATCCTTCGGTCGCCGCCGGCTGGATCCTCAACGATCTGATCCGCATTCCCAACGCGGCCTGCCCCGCGCAGCAGGCGGTGATCCGGATCTGGCGCAAACCCGCGGACAACCCGCCGCCGCCGGCCGACGCCCAGGGCCGGCCACGGATCTATCTCGAAGATGCCAAACGCCGGGCCGAGGCCGGCGAGCTCGCGCCCCTGCCGCGTTACGCGGCGGTGCTGTCGATCGAAGGCCGCGGCTGCGCGGCCGCGGCGCCCTGAGCCGCGTCGGGGTGGGGGTTCGATTCCGCGGGAGAACGTCGGCAGGCGCAGGGCCGCGCGGCGTTCACGGCCGCGGTTCGGGATGCGGTACCGGTGGCTGTCCCGGGCCGCCTTTCGGCGACCGGCGATGCTTGCGCATCCATTCCCGCCGCTGTTCCGGGGTCATCGCCTGCAGTTTCTCGCGCAGCGCGGCCCGTTCTTCCGGCGACATCCGTCGGCTGGCGTCGTAGGCGTCGCGCGCGCGCTTCCGCTCTTCGGGCGACATCTGTTCCCAGCGGCGCTGGCCCTGGCGGGCTTCGCGGCGCTGTTCCGGGGTCATCCGCTGCCAGTGCTCGGCGTGCTGCAGCATGCGTGCGCGCTGTTCCGGCGCGCTGTCCCAGCGCTCGCGCAGCACCGCGATCATCGCCTCGCGCTGCGCCGGCGTCAGACGCTCCCATTCGGGCAGCGACGCGGCGCTGCGGCCCGGCGGCGGGGGCGGCGGATTCTCGGCCAGGACGGGCGCGGCGCCGGCGAGCAGGCCGGCGCAGAGCAGGGCGGAGAGAACGTGCAGGCGGTTCATAGCGACTCCGGGGCGGAGGCCAGGGTGTCTTCCGAGCCCAGCCAGAGATAGAAATCGGGATTTTCCTCGAAGGCATCGAGCCCCGTCGATGCGCCGTCGACGTCGAGCTCCGCCACCCAGGTCTCGGGCAGCGTTTCCACATCGACGACCTCGGTGGTCGCGATCGCCGGCGAGGCGCCGGACGGGTCGGCGGCGGCAACGACGGGCGCGGCCGATGCATCGCCCTGCGGGCGTGCGCCGTCCGCTGCGGCCGGCGCGGGTGTTCCCTGTGTCTCCGGTGCGGTCGCGAGGGTGGGGCCGGGCGCCGGTGCGACCGTTTCGTTGCCGCGCAGCACGAACAGCCCGACCGCCAGCGCCATGACCGCCGCGCTGCCCAGCGCCAGCATCGGCCAGGCCCTGGCGCCGGCGTTGCGCGGCCCGGCCGACGCGGCCCGGCGACGCTGCGCCAGTTGCGCGTGGACCCGCGGCGACAGCCGATCGAGCGCGAGCGCATGCGCCTCGCGCGCGACGGCGTCGAAGCGCGCGTCGCCGGCCGCCTGCGGATCGTGGGAGTGGGAGTGCGGGCCCGAGGTCATCGGAAATCCTCCAGGTGTTTCTGCAAAGTCTCGCGGGCGCGGGAGAGATGGGTTTTCACCGATCCCTCGCTGCACCCCATGATCCGTGCGGTGGTGGCGACATCGCAGTCTTCCAGCACGCGCAGGGTGAAGGCCTCGCGCTGACGCGCGGGCAACGCGCGCAACCCCGTGGCCAGGGCGGCGTAGGTCTCGCGCCGGTCCTGCGCCTGCGCCGGTCCCGGCGAAGGGTCGGCGGCCCGGTCGGCCCAGTCGATGCCCGCGTCGTCGTCGTCGCGACCGGCCGTCCGCGACGGCACCAGCCAGCGCATCCGGAACAGCCCGCGACGCTGGATGTCCACGATCCGGCTGCGCAGGATGCTCCA
>JAYRTK010000363.1:0-3248 GCA_041919595.1 Lysobacteraceae bacterium | reverse complement strand
CCTCAATGCCGACTGGCAGCGCACGCCGAACGGCCAGCTTTACGGCGCCGACAGCGCGTTCCGGCTCGGCCAGGACGGCAACGGCACCGCCCAGTTCCGCGTCGACGAGCCGAACGGGACGTCGCTGTTCAACACCAAGCTGAAGTTCGATCAGGATTTTCAGCTCAATGCCGATTACGGCAACACCCGCAATGGTCGTACCTACGGGGCCGACGGCCAGTTCAAGCTCGGCGAGAACGGCAACGGCACCGCGCGGTTCCGCGTCGACGAACCGAACGGGACATCGCTGTTCAACACGAAGCTCAAGTTCAACGACCGCTTCGGGCTCAACGCGGATTACACCAATACCAAGGAAGGCGCGATCTACGGTGCGGAGACGACGTTCAAGCTCGGCAAGGACGGCAGCGGCACCGGTGGGTTCCGCGTCGACGAGCCTGCGCGGACCTCGGCCTTCAACGGCAAGTTGACCTTCGACAACGGCAACAGCGTCAATTTCGATCTCAGCAAGTCGCCGAACGGCAGCGTCTACGGTGCGGATGGCACTTTCGGCATCGGCCGTGACGGCAAGGGGCTGGCCAGCTTCCGCATCGACGAACCGAACGGCAGTTCCAACTACAAGCTGGGCGCCAGTTTCGCCAACGGCAACGCCTTCAACGCGCAGTTGATGGCCGATCGGCTCGGGACGACGCTGGGACTGGATGCCAAGATCGGTTTCGACAAGGGCGCCGGGTCGGTCGCGCTCGACGGCAAATTCGGGCCGCGGGCGATCGATCTCGGCGCATCGGTGAATTATTCAAGCCAGAATCTGCAGTACAGCGGCGTGGTGCGCGCCAACAACGAAAACGGCGCGTTCCGGTTGTCGGAATTCGGCGCGCAAGTCAGCACGACCGGCAACGACCGTTACAAATTCACCGCGGAGGCGGGCTATCGTCCCGACACGCGGGAAGCCTACGGCAAGGTCGGTCTGACGATCAGTTTCGGGGGCGGATCCAAACCCTCCCGGCCGATCACCCGCTCCGCTTCGGGATTCGATCCCGAGCGTGCCGTCGACGCTCCGGTCGTGGATCTCCGCGAGAAACCGTCGGCGCTGATGCGTCCGGAGAACAAGGCGCTTTACGAACAGGCGATGGCCGGCGTGCAGAAGCTCAATGCCGATGGCGCGAAGCTGCCGGTGCAGGAGACCGCGGCCAGTCTGACCGTGTTGGCCAAACAGCACGGGATGCGCGAGATCGGCTATGTGGCGCTGGGAAATCCGACGCCGGGCGGCCAGCAGAATCTGTTCATCGGCGATGGCGATCCGTCGAATCCGGCGACGAAGCAGGCTTTCGTCGACAAGGCACAGGCCTCGGGCACGCCGGTGCAGGAAAGCGTACGAAGGATGGCGAACGAGCCGGTGCAGGGCGGTGCGCACGATGTCCCCGGCGCGTCGTTGCCGATGCAGGAACAACCCGTTATCGCCGCGCCGAAACGCGCCGCCTCCTGACGTCGGGAGGCGGATGCCGCGGTGCGATGCGGACGCCCGGCCCGTGCCGGGTGTCCGCTTTCGTTCAAGGTTCAGCCTGCGTGGTTCAGCCGAGCAGTTTCTTCGCGCGTACCGCGCCGCAGGCGATCAGACCGAAACCGAGCATCCAGCCGGCGTCGATCGGCGAGCCGGTCGTGTACTGCTCGGAGATCACCAGGTAGTTGTAGAGCTGATTGGCGACGTAATACAGCACGATGCCTGCGACCATGTACCACCATGAAGCCGCGACGTCGCCGCCGCGGAACGAGCTGGCCGTCAGCAGCGTGACCGAGAACAGGATCGGGTCGAACGCGAAATAGCCGAGCGTGGTGAGCTTGAGGGCCAGATCGGGGTCGGACAGCCCTTCGGCGTTGGCGCGGTAGGCCATGAAGCCGCTGCCGAGCAGTGCCGCGAGCGCCAGCAACTTGCCCCAGAGCGGGGATTCGAGGCCGGCGGATCGTTTGAACAGCAGCAGGCCGATGGTCATCAGCGGACTGGTCATCAGAAAGAAGATGTCGGAGTAGTAGGGGAACGGCGTGTCTTCGCCGCCGTTGAACAGCGGGTAGGACGCGAAGATCGCGGCCGCGATCGCCCAGGCCAGGATGCCGGCGGCGACCGTGCCCCAGACCTTGCCCAGCGCGCTTTCGCTCGGGAACGCATTCATGGTCGAGAAGCAGATCAAGGCGGAGACCAGGCTGATCGACACCTGTGCGGCATTGGAATAGTAGAGGCGGATGCTGTCGTCGACGCCGATCAGTGGCATGACGAGCAACGCGGCGACGGCGAGCAGCCAGACGATGGCGAGAAGGCGGTACCCAGACATCGGAAGTCTCCTGATGCGTTCGAGGAAGGACGTTTTTAGGAATTGCGGGACAAGAAAAACGACGGGGAAGCACGCAGGATCGGTGCGAAACGGTCGGCGCGATCAGCGCCTGCGATGCAATCGTTCGGATGCCAACTGGTCGTAGAGCGGTCGGAACAGCGCTTCCGCCTTGGGCGCACCCAGCATGATCGAGGTGTGCTTCTGGCACAGCAGCAGGAATTCGTAGGGATGCTCCACCGGCGGGTGCGCGATGGCGAATTCGTCGATCTTGCGCATCGCGCTCACGCCGAACAGCGGTTCCATAAGACGCCGTGCTTCGGCCTTCACGTCGATCGAGGGCAGGGCCGGGCGTTCGGTGGTCGCGGTGGGCGGGGCCGGGACGGCATCATCGTGAGCGGCGGCGATTTCCGCTGGCGCAGGTGCGGGGGGCGAAGCCGCAGGCGCCGGCGGTTGCAATGCGACGATCAGGTCGTTGAGGGCGATGGCCGCGATGCCGGGTGCCGGCTGCACCGCATTCATCTGCAGCACTGCGACCTTGATGAGTTTGAGGGCGACGATCGAATCCACCGCCTGCGTCGCGGACAGACCGGCATGGTCGATGTACGCGCGCCCCCCGCCTTCGACGAGGATCGCGCCGTTGCGCAGGCCGACACCATCGGCGTCGACGTAATAGAAGGACACCTTGGCGGTGCCTCCGCTTTCCGCAAGCGCCTGCAACTGCAGACGCAGTTCCGCGAGATCCGCCATGAAGTCCCCCGTATTTCAATCAGTCCCATGCGCCGGGGCGGGCCACTTGTCGGCTTCCCTCGTCGTGATCGACTCCATGCAACGATAGCTTGACGAAGCGGTACGCGGGTGTGATGGGTATTGCGATTTGCCGGGGCATGTATACGGTTACATGCGAATTCGTACGGAAACACGGCA
>JAYRTK010000362.1:0-3264 GCA_041919595.1 Lysobacteraceae bacterium | reverse complement strand
TACGCTGGCGATCGCCCGGGCTTCGCTGCGGAGGCCGACGCAGGCGTCGGCCCGGATGGCTCGGTTCATCGAAAAGGAGCGTCATGCACTACGTTGATCTCGTTGCGGTCCTCGCGATCGCACAGCTGTTGTTCTTCAGTATTCTGGTGGGTCGCGCACGCGGACTTTACGGGATCAAGGCGCCGGCCGTGACTGGTCACGAGATGTTCGAGCGGACCTATCGCGTCCAGATGAACACGCTGGAACTGATGGTGCCGTTCCTGCCCGCGCTGTACATCGCCGCGAAGTACTGGCCGCAGATCTACGTCGCGGCCATCGGTGTCGTCTATGTCATCGGCCGTTTCATGTACTGGCGGAATTATCTGGCCGCGCCCGCGAGTCGCAGCAATGCCTTCGGCCTGTCGATTCTTCCGATCCTGGTGCTGCTGCTCGCTGTGCTGGCGGGCATCGTGCGCGATCTGATCGCCTGATCTCCGGCGTGCGCCGTCGCAGCCCGATCCGCGGAGCGGCACCCTGCGCAATGTCTCCGCCCGTCGGACGGTGATGTCCTTCGCCGACCGATGCAACGAGATCGAGCAGGACGGGCGCAGGGCGAGGATCGATGCGATCTGCGACGATCGACGCTGACCGCGTCGATCGGGGCCCGCGAAGTCGGGTCGTCGGAGGCCGGTGGGGGCCGGGAGGCGATGTCCGTCGCGGGGCACCGGGCGTTCCCGGTCGCGATCACGCCCCCACGCGTCGCCGTACCGCCGCGAAGTCGCGCACCGGGCGCACTTCGATGCTGCCGTAGGCGGTCCACGGCCAGGCGTGGGCCAGACGCACGGCGTCCTCGATCGAGTCGGCCTCGATCAGATTGAAGCCGGCCAAGACTTCCTTCGTTTCCGCGAACGGGCCGTCGGTGACCCGGGCGACGCCGTCGCGTACGCGCACGGTGCGCGCGGTCGCGGGGTCTTCGAGCTGTTGCGCGTCGCGCAGGCAGCCGCTGGCGCGGAGTTCGTCGGCGTGGGTGATGCAGCCGTGCATCAGGCGGTCGAATTCGGCCTGCGGCAGTTCGGCCATCAGCTCGGGGTCGGTGTAGACCAGCAGGAGGTACTGCATCGTCGGCGCTCGCGGGCGGGTCGGGCGGACATCTTGCCCCAAGCCGGCTGCCGGCGGGATGCGCAGTCCCGGGTGGGTCGGGCGGGGACGGATTTTTTTCGGGTGCGTGTCGATTCCGGCCCCGGTCGCTCGTCGTCATGGGGGAAGGCCGCCCGATGCCGGCCACGTTCCGCACCTGCGAGGACCCGATCATGAAAGTGATGGCGATCGTCAAAGCCACGGCCGACTCCGAGGCCGGGATCATGCCCGCCCCGGCCCTGCTGGAGGCCATGACCCGTTTCAACGAGGACCTGGCCAATGCCGGCGTGCTGCTGGCGGGGGAGGGCCTGAAGCCGTCGTCGCACGGGGCCCGCGTTCAGTTCGACGGCCCGCAGCGACGGGTGATCGACGGCCCGTTCACCGACCCCCGGGAACTGGTCGCCGGTTTCTGGTTGTGGCAGGTGCGGTCGATGGAAGAAGCCATCGAATGGGCCCGGCGCTGCCCCAATCCGCATCCGACGCCCTGCGAGATTGAACTGCGGCCGCTGTTCGAAACGGACGATTTCGGCGAAGCGCTCACCCCGGAGCTGCGCGAGCGCGAAACCCGATTGCAGATGCGTCTGGACCGGCGTGGCTGATCCCGCCCGCGCGTCCATCCGCCACCGCCATTCCCACCGGAGAATCCCATGCGCTTCATCGCCTACCTGAATTTCGACGGCCAGTGCCGCGCCGCCTTCGATCTGTACCGCGAGGTGTTCCGCGGCGAGATCACCATGCGCATGACCTACGGCGACTCGCCGATGCGCGAGCAGATGCCGGCCGACAGCCACGATCTGATCATGCACTGCCAACTGGAAGCCGCCGGCGCGGTGCTGATGGGCGCCGACGGGCCGCCGCCGCACACGGCCCCCGGCCAGGGCACCTGCGTCAACATCGATGTCGCTTCGATCGAGGACGCCGAGCGCATCTACGCAGCGCTGTCCGAGGGCGGCGCGGTACAGATGCCGTTGCAGGAGACCTTCTGGGCGCATCGCTGGGGAGCCTTCACCGACCGCTTCGGCAAGCCGTGGATGGTCAACTGCATGAAGCAGCCGGGTTGAGGAGGAGGACCGCCATGCCACGTTCCCTGTTCGTCAATCTGCCCGTCGACGACCTGCCGCGCACGATCGCCTTCTTCTCCGCGCTGGGGTTCGACTTCGATCCGAAATTCACCAGCGACGACGCGACCTGTCTCGTGATCTCCGAACAGCTCCAGGTGATGCTGCTGACCCGGCCGTTCTTCGCCGGTTTCACGAAGAAACCGGTCGCCGACGCGCGCGCCGCGACCGAAGTGCTGCTGGCGCTGTCCTGCGATGCCCGCGAGGACGTCGACGCGCTGGTCGCGAAGGCGGTGGCCGCGGGCGCATCGACGCCGGTCGAAGCCAGAGATCTCGGTTTCATGTATCAGCACGGTTTCGAGGACCTCGACGGGCATCAGTGGGAGGTGTTCTGGATGAACGAGGCCGACTTTCCGCAGCCCGATGCGTGAGCGTCGTCCGCCAGATTCGACCGGGAGATACCGTCATGACCGCCGAGACCGGCACCGTCCGCTTGCACCGCGTGCTGCGCGCGCCGCCAGAGCGCGTCTACCGCGCCTTCCTCGATCCCGATGCGAAGGCGAAATGGCTGCCGCCGTACGGGTTCGTCGTGAAGGTGCATCGCTTCGACGCCCGCGTCGGCGGTGGTTATCGGATGAGTTTCGTCAACTTCGGCACCGGCGCCGCGCACAGCTTCGAAACCGTGTTCACGCGGCTGGAGTCGGGCTCGCGCATCGGCTACACCAGCCGCTTCGACGATCCGGGCCTGCCCGGCGAGATACAGGTCGACGTCGTCCTGTGGCCGGTGCTCTGCGGGACCGCGCTGGAGATCGTGCAGAGCGGCATTCCGGCGGCGATTCCCATCGAGATGTGCCATCTCGGCTGGCAGGAATCGCTGTCGCAGCTCGCCCTGCTGGTCGAACTCGGAATTCCGGACGGCGCCTGACGCCGGACCGCGAACATCGCCACATCACGAAAGAGGAGAATGCGGATGTCCTACGTCGATGGATTCGTCCTGCCCGTTCCGAAGAAGAATCTCGATGCCTATCGCAAGCTGGCGCGCAAGGCCGGCAAGGTGTGGAAGGCGCATGGCGCGCTGGAGTACATCGAG
>JAYRTK010000361.1:0-3298 GCA_041919595.1 Lysobacteraceae bacterium | reverse complement strand
TCGGATCGACTGGCATTGGGTCAAGGGGCATTCCGGCGATCCCGACAACGAACGCGTCGACACCCTCGCCCGCGATCGGGCGCTGATCTTCAAGCAGGAGGCGACCCGGGCATGAGGCAGATCCTTCTCGACACCGAAACCACCGGCCTGGAATGGAAGAAGGGCAACCGCGTGGTCGAAATCGGCTGCGTCGAACTGATGGAGCGGCGACCGACCGGCCGGACCTGGCAGCAGTACATCCACCCCGAGCGCGAATTCGAACCGGGGGCGCAGGAAGTGACCGGGCTGACCCTCGAATTCCTCGCCGACAAGCCGAAATTCGCCGAGATCGCCGATGCTTTCCTCGACTTCATCGATGGCGCCGAGCTGATCATCCACAACGCGGCGTTCGACGTCGGGTTTCTCGACCACGAACTGTCGCTGCTCGGCCCGGCCTACGGCCGCCTGCGCGATCGCGTGAGCGGCATCGAGGACTCGCTCGAACTGGCGCGCCAGCGCTATCCCGGACAGCGCAACTCGCTCGACGCGCTGTGCAAGCGCCTCGGCGTCGACAACGCGCATCGCCAGTTGCACGGCGCGCTGCTCGACGCCCAGTTGCTGGCCGAGGTCTACCTCGCGCTGACGTCGGGTCAGGGCGAGATCGGTTTCGGCGGTGCGGCCGGTGCCGACGATGCGGCCAAGACCGCAGGCACGATCTTCGCCGCCACGTCGGCGGATGCCGCCCTGCGCCCGCGGGTGCGTCCCGACGACACGGAGCTTGCCGCCCATGCGGCGCGGCTGGAGGCGATCCGCAAGAAGTCCGGTCGCTGCGTCTGGGAGAGCGCCTGAAGCGTGCGACGCGCGGCTGACGGGCCGCCGATGCGTTCAGCTTCGACCGTTCGAAACGGGCGCCGCTCCGGCCCCGGCGGTTACAATTCGCCGATCGACAGCCCCACAGGAGTTCGCGAGTGCCGATGCCGACATGGCTGGTGACCGGCGGTGCCGGTTTCATCGGGGGGAATTTCGTCCTGGAGGCCGTCGCCGACGGTGTCCGGATCGTCAATCTGGATGCGCTGACCTATGCCGGCAATCGCCATACGCTGGCCGCGCTCGACGACAACCCCGGGCATCGCTTCGTTCACGGGGACATCGGCGACCGCGTGCTGGTCTCGCGCCTGCTTGCCGAATACCGGCCCGATGCGATCGTGAATTTCGCCGCCGAAAGCCACGTCGACCGTTCGATCGACGGCCCCGCGGCCTTCATCCAGACCAATGTCGTCGGCACGCTCGGGTTGCTCGAATGCGCGCGCGACTACTGGAAGTCGCTCGAAGGCGACGCCCGTGACGCGTTCCGCTTCCTGCACGTCTCCACCGACGAGGTCTACGGCTCGCTCGGCGACACCGGTCGATTCACCGAAACCACGCCGTATGCGCCGAATTCGCCGTATTCCGCGTCGAAGGCCGCTTCCGATCATCTGGTGCGCGCCTTCCATCACACCTACGGCCTGCCGACGCTGACCACCAACTGCTCGAACAACTACGGCCCGTACCAGTTCCCCGAAAAACTCATTCCGCTGATCATCGCGCGTGCGCTGGCCGGGGAATCCCTGCCGGTCTACGGCGATGGCCGCAATGTCCGCGACTGGCTCTACGTCGGCGACCACTGCAGCGCGATCCGCACGGTGCTCGCGCGCGGCCGGGTGGGTGAGGTCTACAACGTGGGTGGCGACGCCGAGCGCGAGAACATCGCGGTGGTGAAAACCATCTGCGCATTGCTCGATGCGCGCCGTCCGCTCGCCGATGGCCGCGCCCGCGAATCCCTGATCGCCTTCGTCCAGGATCGTCCGGGCCACGATCGCCGCTACGCCATCGATGCGTCGCGATTGCAGTCGGAGCTGGGCTGGTCGCCGTCGGTGACCTTCGAGCAGGGCATCGCCCGCACCGTCGACTGGTATCTCGACCATCAGGACTGGGTGCGGCGCGTGCTCGACGGCAGCTATCGCCTGGAACGCATCGGAGGTGCGGCGTGACCGATCGTCGCGGCATCATCCTCGCCGGCGGTTCCGGCACCCGGTTGTATCCGATCACCCAGGCGGTCAGCAAACAGCTGTTGCCGGTGTACGACAAACCGATGATCTACTACCCGCTGAGCGTGCTGATGCTCGCCGGCATCCGCGAAGTGCTGGTGATCAACACGCCGCACGAGCAGGCGCTGTTCCGCACGCTGCTCGGCGACGGCTCGCAGTGGGGCATGCGCATCGAATACGCGGCGCAGTCCAGCCCGGACGGGCTGGCGCAGGCCTATCTGATCGGTCGCGAGTTCGTGGCCGGTCGCCCCAGTTGTCTTGTGCTCGGCGACAACATCTTCCACGGACCGGGGTTGACCGCGATGCTCCACGAAGCCGATGCGCGGCGCGAAGGCGCCACCGTGTTCGGCTACTGGGTCGGCGACCCGGAGCGTTACGGCGTGGCCGAATTCGACACCGATGGCCGCGTCGTCGGGGTCGAGGAGAAGCCGGCCAGACCGAAGTCGAATTACGCCGTCACCGGCCTGTATTTCTACGATGGCCGCGCCAGCGATTTCGCCGCGGAGCTCAAGCCTTCCGCGCGCGGCGAACTGGAGATCACCGATCTCAACCGTCGCTATCTCGACCTCGGCGAACTGCATCTGCAGCGCCTCGGCCGTGGCTACGCATGGCTCGATACCGGGACGCACCAGTCGCTGCTGGAAGCCTCGAACTACATCGAGACGATCGAGGCCCGCCAGGGGCTGCGCGTGTGCTGTCCGGAAGAGATCGCCTGGCACAACGGCTGGATCGACGCCGCGCAGTTGGAGCGGCTGGCGCAGCCGCTGGCCAAGAACGGCTACGGGCAATACCTGCTGGGCCTGGCCGAACGCGGCTTCGTGCCCTGAGGTGCGGCGATGAAGATCATCGAAACCGATCTGCCGGGCTGTCTGCTGATCGAACCGCAGGTGTTCGGCGACGACCGTGGTTATTTCTACGAATCCTTCAACTGCGACAAGCTCGCCGCGCACGGCCTGCACCCGCGATTCGTGCAGGGCAACGTCTCGTCGTCGCAGCGTGGCGTGCTGCGCGGGCTGCATTACCAATGGCCGAAGCCGCAGGGCAAGTACGTGTCCGTGATCGAGGGTGAGGTCTGGGACGTGGCGGTCGACATCCGCCGGGGTTCGCCGACGTTCGGTCGCTGGACCGCGGTGGTGCTCAGCGCGGAGAACCGGCGCCACTTCTGGATTCCGGAAGGATTCGCCCACGGCTTCGTCGCGCTCAGCGAGCGCGCGGTGTTCGCCTATCTGTGC
>JAYRTK010000360.1:0-3307 GCA_041919595.1 Lysobacteraceae bacterium | reverse complement strand
TTCGACCCCAGGCGCAAGAGCATGA
This sequence comes from Lysobacteraceae bacterium, assembly GCA_041919595.1. Taxonomy (GTDB): domain Bacteria; phylum Pseudomonadota; class Gammaproteobacteria; order Xanthomonadales; family Xanthomonadaceae; genus Lysobacter_I. The sequence continues at coordinate 3,282 of JAYRTK010000360.1, read as the reverse complement.
CCCAACGCGCACGTCCCCTGTCGCCGCATCTGCAGATCTACCGCAAGCAGATCACCAGCGTGATGTCGGTCCTGCACCGCATCAGCGGCATCGTTCTTTCCTTCGGCGCCTTCGTGCTGGTGTGGTGGCTGCTGGCGGTGGCGCAGGGCGGCGACGCCTACGCCCGCGCGGCCGAGTGCCTGGCGTCGCCGTTCGGCCTGCTGGCGCTGTTCGGCTTCTCGCTGGCGCTGGTCTACCACCTGCTCAACGGCATCCGCCATCTGCTCTGGGACGCCGGCTGGGGTTTCCAGATTCCGCAGGTCTACAAATCCGGGTACACCGTGATCGCATTGACCGTCGTGTTCACCGCGGCGATCTGGTTCTTCGCACTGAGGGGTGGCGCATGAGCACGTCTCCGACCCGCGATTTCCGCACCCCCGTCGGCCGCGCCCGCGGCCTGGGCTCCGCCAAGTCCGGTACCGGCCACTTCTGGTGGCAGCGGGTGACCGCGGTGTTCCTCGCGCTGCTCGCGCCGTGGATGCTGGGCATGCTGGTGGCGCTGGTCGGCGCCGACCATGCCCAGGTCCAGGCGACGCTGGCGCGCCCGGTCAACGCGATCGCGCTGGCGCTGTTCGCGCTCAGTCTGTTCTGGCACGCCAGACTCGGTCTCCAGGTGGTGATCGAGGACTACTTCCATCATCGTCCGACCGAACTGCTGCTGCAGTTGCTGGTCACTTTCGCCTGCGCGGCCGGTGGCCTCGCGGCGCTTTACGCGATCGGCCGGATCGCGCTCACGGCCTGACGCACATTCCAGGGCAGCCATGACTTCCGCTTACAAGATCATCGAACACAAGTACGACATGGTCGTGGTCGGCGCCGGCGGCGCCGGCCTGCGCGCGACCTTCGGCCTCGCCCAGAAGGGCCTGCAGACCGCGTGCATCACCAAGGTCTTCCCGACCCGCTCGCACACGGTCGCGGCGCAGGGCGGGATTTCCGCCGCGCTCGGCAACATGGGCGAGGACGACTGGCGCTTCCATTTCTACGACACCATCAAGGGCTCGGACTGGCTGGGCGACCAGGACGCGATCGAGTACATGTGCCGCGAGGCCATTCCGGCGATCATCGAGCTGGAACACCAGGGCGTGCCGTTCTCGCGCACCGAGGACGGCAAGATCTACCAGCGTCCGTTCGGCGGCATGACCACGCACTACGGCAAGGGCACCGCGCAGCGCACCTGCGCCGCGGCCGACCGCACCGGTCACGCGATCCTGCATACCCTGTACCAGCAGTCGCTGGCGCACGATGCGCGCTTCTTCATCGAGTATTTCGCGCTCGATCTGATCATGGACGAGGACGGCGCCTGTCGCGGCGTCCTCGCGCTGGACATGGCCGAAGGCACCCTGCATCTGTTCCGCGCCCATGGCACGGTGCTGGCGACCGGCGGCTACGGCCGCGCCTATTTCTCGGCCACGTCCGCGCACACCTGCACCGGCGACGGCGGCGGCATGGCGCTGCGCGCCGGGCTCGGTCTGCAGGACATGGAGTTCGTGCAGTTCCATCCGACCGGCATCTACGGCGCCGGCTGCCTGATCACCGAAGGCGTGCGCGGCGAAGGTGGCATCCTGCGCAACAGCAAGGGCGAGCGCTTCATGGAACGCTATGCGCCGAACGCCAAGGATCTCGCGTCCCGCGACGTGGTGTCGCGTTCGATGACCATCGAGATCCGCGAAGGCCGCGGCGTGGGCGCCGATGCCGACCACATCCATCTCGACCTCACCCATCTCGACCCGAAGGACATCCACGAGAAGCTGCCCGGCATCGCCGAGAGCGCGCGGATCTTCGCCGGCGTCGACGTCGAGAAGCAGCCGATCCCGGTGATTCCGACCGTGCACTACAACATGGGCGGCATTCCGACCAACTACCACGGCGAAGTCGTGCAGTTGAAGAACGGCAACCCCGATGCGGTGGTGCCCGGCCTGTATGCCATCGGCGAGGCGGCCTGCGTGTCGGTGCACGGCGCCAACCGTCTGGGCTCGAACTCGCTGCTCGATCTGGTCGTGTTCGGCCGCGCGGTCGCCAACCGCTGCGCCGAGACCATCAGGCCCGGCGCCGCGCACAAGACCCTCGCCGGCGACGCCTGCGACAAGGCGCTGTCGAACCTCGACACGCTGCGCAACGCCAACGGCGGCACCCCGACCGCGACGATCCGCGATCGCATGCAGCGCACGATGCAGAACGATGCGGCGGTGTTCCGCACCGGCGAGACGCTGGCCGAAGGCGTGGGCAAGATCCGCGACATCCATGCGTCGTTCGCGGACGTCAGGATCAGCGATCGTTCGCTGGTGTGGAACTCGGACCTGGTCGAGACGCTGGAGCTGCAGAATCTGCTGGGCCAGGCCCTGGCGACCATCGTTTCGGCGGAGAACCGCAAGGAATCGCGCGGTGCGCATGCGCGCGAGGACTTCCCCGAGCGCGACGATGCCGAATGGCACAAGCACACCCTGTGCTGGGTGGACGAGGCCGGCCGTACCCGCATCGATTACCGTCCCGTGCACATGTACACCCTCAGCGGCGACGTCGACGTCGTGCCGCCCAAGCCGCGCGTCTATTGATTCCCGTAGGAGCGACTCCCGTCGCGATTGCCGTTCAATCCAACTCATTCGCGGCTGCAGCCGCTCCTACAAACGCCGGGATCCCGGTGAGGTAGCAGGAAACGTACGATGGCCGAGTTCACCCTTCCCAAGAATTCCAAGGTCCACAAGGGCAAGCGCTTCACCGCGCCGGCCGGCGCCAAGCGCGTGCGCGAATTCAAGATCTACCGCTGGAATCCGGACGACGGCGAGAATCCGCGCACGGATACCTACGAGGTCGATCTCGACACCTGCGGCCCGATGGTCCTGGACGCGCTCATCAAGATCAAGAACGAGATCGATCCCACGCTGACGTTCCGCCGCTCGTGCCGCGAGGGCATCTGCGGTTCGTGCGCGATGAACATCGACGGCACCAACACTCTGGCATGCACCAAGGCGATCGACGACTGCGGCAAGCAGGAAGTGCCGATCTATCCGCTGCCGCACATGCCGGTGATCAAGGATCTGGTGCCGGATCTGACCCACTTCTACGCCCAGTACGCCTCGATCCGTCCGTGGATCCGCACCCAGACGCCGGCGCCGCCGGATCGCGAGCGGCTGCAGTCGAAAGAGGATCGCGCCAAGCTCGACGGCCTGTACGAATGCATTCTGTGCGCCTGCTGCAGCACCAGTTGCCCGAGCTACTGGTGGAACGGCGACCGCTATCTCGGCC
>JAYRTK010000359.1:0-3321 GCA_041919595.1 Lysobacteraceae bacterium | reverse complement strand
GCGACTATCCCGAGCAGGAACTGCAGGGCGCCGGCCTGACCGTGATGACCGGCATGTCGCCCTCCGCGCAGGCCTATGCCGAAGGCGCGGTCACCCGCACGATGAAGGCGCTGGGCACCTCGCGGCGACCGCCGCTGCAGGCCGGCGTGGTGGTCACCGACGTCCACAATGGCGAAGTGGTGGCGGTGATCGGCAGCCGCACCTTCGAGGAACACGGCTTCAACCGCGCGGTGCAGGCGCAGCGGCCGGTGGGCTCGCTGCTCAAGCCCTTCGTCTACCTGCTGGCGCTGGCGCAACCGGACAAGTATTCGCTCGCGACCTGGGTCGAGGACGCACCGATCACGGTCACGCTCGACAACGGCCGGCGCTGGAATCCCGGCAATTCCGACGGACGCAGTCACGGCACGGTGCGCCTGATCGATGCGCTCGCGCATTCCTACAACCAGTCCACGGTGCGCGTCGGCATGGACGTGGGGCCGAAGCGTCTCGGCGAACTGCTGCGCACGCTGGCCGGGATCGATGCCGGCGGCAATCCCTCGCTGATCCTCGGCTCGCTCGACCAGAGCCCGTACGCGATGGCGCAGCTGTACCAGTTCCTCGCCTCCGGCGGCGAGATCCAGCCGCTGCATGCGGTCCGCGGTGTGCTCGATGCCAACGGCAAGGCGCTCAATCGCTACGACGCGGCGCCGAAACCGGCGCAGACGGGCGATGCGGTCGCCGCGCGCCTGGTCACGTCGGCGCTGCAGCAGGCGGTGAGTTCGGGGACCGGCCGCCAGTTGATGAGCGATGGCCTCGGCCGGCTGCAGCCCGCGGGCAAGACCGGCACCAGCAACGACAGCCGCGACAGCTGGTTCGCCGGCTGGACCGGCGATCATCTCGCGGTGATCTGGGTCGGCAACGACCAGAACGCGCCGACCGGCCTGTACGGCGCCACCGGTGCGATGCGGGTGTGGTCGGGCCTGTTCTCGCGCCTGCCCAGCGCGCCGCTGCGCACCGGCGCCAGCGGCGTGGACTGGCAGTGGGTGCTCGATGCGCACACCACCGACCCGGGATGCCCGGGCGCGCGCCGGATCGGTTTCGTCGCCGGGTTCGCGCCGCCCTATCAGCCCTGTCTGCTGGCCGAACCGGAATCCGGTGCGACGGACGGCGAGGGCGAAGCCGAAGGGCAGGGATTCTGGAGCCGGATCTTCGGGCTCGGCAACGACGACGGCGATGCCGAAGAGGCCCGTCGTCGCGAACAGCAGCAGCGCGAGGAACGCGAGCGCCTGCAGCGCCAGGACGAAGAAGCGCAGCGCGTCCGCGATCAGCAGACCCGCGAGGACGAACGCATCCGTCGCGACGATGAGCGTCGCTACGCCGAACAGCGCGCCCGCGACGAGGCCTGGCGCGAGCAGCAGCGACGCGATCGGGAATACCGCGAGATGCGCGAGCGGGAGTATCGCGAACGCGAGGAGGCCGCGCGGCGCGAACAGGAGCGTCGCGATCGCGAAGACCGCGAACGGCAGCCGCGCGGCATGCGCGCGCCGCAGGTCGTGGCCGAGGTGCGCAACGCATGAACCTTCGTCGTTTGCGTCCTGCCTCGCTCGTGGCGCTGTTCTGCGCCCTGGCCGCCTGCAACAGCACACCGCCGGTGCCGGAATGGACCGGCCCGGCCCCCGAACAACTGGTCGCCGAGATCCGCGCCGCGGGTCAGGCCGCGTCCGATGAACTCGACGTGCAACCGCTGCGCGATCCGATGGTCGAGGATCTGCGCGCGGAGGCCGCACGGGCCGAACGCCGCCGGGAGCCCGTCGCCGCCGCTGCCGCGCTCGACAAGGCCCTCGCCCTGTCGCCCGACGATCCCGCGTTGCTGCAGGAGCGCGCCGAAACCGCGGTGCTGCTGAAGGACATGGAACGCGCGGCCACGCTCGCCCGCCGCGCGTTCGAGACCGGCGCGAAGGTCGGTCCGCTCTGCCGCCGGCACTGGGCGACGATCCGGCAATCGCTCGCGCATCGCCAGCGCGCGCTGCAGGCGGAGGCGGCCGCGCATCGGCTCAAGGGCGAACGGCTCGCGCAGTGGGAACGCGACACCGCCGCGGCCGCGACCGCGCTGGCGGAGGCCGAACAGGCGCAGACCGCCTGCACCCTCAGCGGTCCGGCCCGCTACTGATCCGGCCCGAAGCGATGCACGGATTCGACGATGAATTCCGCAGCGGCGACGATGCGGCAGCCACCGATGCCGCGCCGCGCTCCGCGCTCGCGCGCGACGCGTGCGCGGCGCTCGATGCAGGCGGTGTGCTCGCGGACGCGATTCCCGGGTTCACGCCGCGCGAACCGCAGCAGCGGTTGGCGATGGCGATCGCCGAGACCATCGACGGTCGGTCCGTCGAGAGCAATGCGGTGCTGCTGGCCGAGGCCGGCACCGGGACCGGCAAGACTTTCGCCTATCTGGTGCCGGCGCTGTTGTCGGGACTCAAGACGATCGTCTCCACCGGCACCCGTGCGCTGCAAGACCAGTTGTATCACCGCGATCTGCCGCGGGTGCGCGACGCCCTGGGCAAAGGCGTGAAGACCGCACTGCTGAAAGGGCGCGCGAACTATCTCTGTCGTTACCGGCTGGAGCAGAGCAAAGGCGAGCCACGCTTCACATCGAAGGAGCAGATCACTCAGTTCCAGCGGATCGTCGCCTGGAGCGGACGCACGCGCCTGGGCGACCTGGCCGAACTCGATGCGCTCCCCGAGGATTCGCCGCTGCTGCCGATGGTCACCTCGACCGCCGACAACTGTCTCGGCAGCGAGTGCCCGTTCTGGGAGGAATGCTTCGTCGTGCAGGCGCGACAGCGCGCGCAGGCGGCGGACGTGGTGGTCGTCAATCATCATCTGCTGCTGGCCGATCTGGCGCTGAAGCAGGAAGGCTTCGGCGAGATCCTGCCCGGCGCGCAGGTGTTCATCGTCGACGAGGCGCACCAGTTGCCGGAACTCGCCGCGCAGTTCTTCGGCGAAGGACTCAGCGCGCGGCCGCTGGTCGAGCTCGCACGCGACGCGCTGGCCGAATGCAAGACCACGACCGGCGCGCTGGCGACGATCCAGGGGCCGGCGCGCATGCTCGAGGAGGCGGCCCGCGGCATGCGCGCGGCGATGGATCCGCTGCCCACGCGCGGCACCCGCTGGCGCGCGCTGCAGGAGCCCGGCGTGTACGAGGCCCTGTCCGCGCTCGACGATGCGCTGGTCGCGATCGTCGACGCGCTCGCGCTGCTGCGCGAAGCCTCGCCCGGATTCGACAGTTGCCATGCGCGCGGCGTCGATCAGCGCGCGCGCCTGCTGCGCTGGGCGCCACCGGAT
>JAYRTK010000358.1:0-3359 GCA_041919595.1 Lysobacteraceae bacterium | reverse complement strand
CATCGATCAGACGCGCGATGCGATCGGCCATGACCAGCCCCAACCCCAGCCCCTGCCCGGCCGCACCCTCGCCGCGGCGGAATTCCTCGAAGATCGCGCGCTGCTGCGACACCGGAATGCCCGGCCCGGTGTCGTGCACTTCGAGCCGCAGCGCGCCGCCGACGCGACGCACCCCCAGCAGCACGCCGCCGTGCGGGGTATAGCGCACCGCGTTGGCGAGGAAGTTCTGCAACACCCGGCGCAGCAGTTGCGGATCGGTGCGCACCCAGGCGCGGGTCGGCCGCCAGCGGAAGCGCAGGCCGCGCTCCGCGGCCAGCGCACGGAATTCCGAGGCCAGCGGTTCGAGCACATCGACCAGCGGGAACGCACGCGGCTGCGGCACCAGTCCACCGGCTTCCAGGCGCGACATGTCGAGCAGTCCGGCGAGCAGATCGCCGGTGGAGTCGAGCGCGCCGCGGATCCGCTGCGCGGTCGCGCGGCGGGCATCGTCGGGCAGTTGCTCGGTCAGCGCATCGGTGAACAACTGCGCCGCATGCAGCGGCTGCAGCAGATCGTGACCGATCGCGGCGAGGAACCGGCTCTTGGCGTCGTTCGCGCGTTCGGCCTCGGCACGCGCCTGATCGAGCCGGGCGGTGCGGTCGGCGACGCGCTGTTCGAGCGTCTCGTTGCTGCGGATGAGTTCGGCCTCGGCGCGCCGGAACGCGGTCACATCGGTGAAAGTGGCGACGAACCCGCCACCCGGCATCGGGTTGCCGCGGATCTCGACCACGCCGCCGTCCGGAAACACGCGTTCGCTGACGTAGGGCGTCCCGGCCTGCATGTGGCGGACGCGCTTCTCCACCTCGTCCTCGATCGGGTACGCGCTCCAGCCCTGGCGCAGGTTGTAGCGCACCAGTTCGGCCACCGGCACCCCCACGCGCAACAGCGACTCGGGATAGCCGAACAGTTCGGCGTAACGGCGATTCCACGCCACCAGACGCAGATCGCGGTCGACGACGCTGATGCCCTGGCTCATGTTCTCCAGCGCCGCTTCGAGCAGCCGCTGGTTGAATCGCAGATCCTGCGAGGCCTCGCCGACGATCGCGGCCACGGTGTCGAAATCGCGACCCGCCTCTCGACGCGCGGCATCCAGCAGCAGGCGCGCCGAGGCCGAACCGAGCACGCTCGCCAGTTCGCGCTCCAGCCGCGCTTCCTGCAGCGCCGGCACCGCGCCGGACGCCGGCGCCCCCTGCAGCGCGGCCTCGACGGTGTCGCGCGGCAGGAACCGGCGCCCGGCTTCGCGCAGAGTCTCGATCGCCAGTCCGCGCGCCCCGGCGCGACGCGGTCCGGCCTGCCACCAGCCGGCGCCCCAGGTGGCGGCGATCCAGGTGGTGGTCACGCCCGCGAACAGGCTCATCACCACCGCACGCCCCAGCCGGCTCCAGCCGGTGAGGCCGAAGAACGCATCCGGCGCGAACAGCGCCCATCCGCCCGGCCCCTCGCGCAACCAGGAGGCGCCGAGGCCGCGCGCTTCGACCAGGACCGGCACCAGCAGCAGCCAGACCCACAGGGCGACCGCGGCGACGATGCCCAGCAGCACCGCGCGCGGCGGTGTCTGCGGCCGCCACAGCGCGTATCCCAGCGCCGGCGCCAGCGCCGCCAGCGCCGAGAACGACAGCGCGCCGACATCCGCCAGCGCATCGTTGCCGGCGATCAGGCGGCTGTAGCCCCACGCCAGCAGCACGATCGCGAGGATGCCGATGCGACGCTGGATCAGCACCGCACGGCGCAGGTCCGACTGCGCGGCGGCCTCGCGCCGCGGTGCCCAGGCCCCGCGCAGCCACAGCGGCGTCAACCAGTGATTGCCGATCATCAGGCTGAGCGTGAGCGTGCTGACGATGACCATGCCGGTGCCGGCGCTGAGCCCGCCGAGAAAGCCCAGCAGCGCCAACCCTTCCCGCCCCTGCGACAGCGGCAGCGCCAGCACGTAGAGATCGGACGGCACGCCCTGCGCCCCGAGCAGTGCATCGCCCGCGCGTGCGAGCGGCAGCACCGGAAGCGCGATCAGCAACAGATACAGCGGGAACAGCCAGCGCGCGCGCAACACCTGGCGTTCGTCGCGACATTCGACCGCACCGACGTGGAACTGGTGCGGCAGCGTGAACATCGCCAGCACGCCGAGCAGCACCAGCGGCGCGAAACCGGAGAGATCGCCCGCCTGCGGGCGCAGCAGTTCGACCGCGGAACGGTCGACCGGCAGCGAGAACGCGAACAGCCCGATCGCGAGCATCGCGCCGAGCTTGAGCAGCGCCTCGAAGGCCATCGCCAGGATCAGGCCGCGATTGTGCTCCGCCGCGCTCGCGCTGCGGGTGCCGAACAGCATCGCGAACGCGGCCATCGCCAGCGCCACGTACAGCGCGCTGTCCTGCCACGCCGGCACCTCGCCCGCGTCGCCGCCGGTGAGCAGCGCGAAGCTCATCGCCACCGCCTTCAACTGCAGCGCGATGTAGGGCACGATGCCGAGCACGGCGACGAAGGTGACCGCGGCCGCCAGCCAGCCGTCCTGGCCGAGGCGGCTGGCGACGAAGTCGGCCATCGAGGTGCTGTTGCTCTCGCGGACCAGACGCACCAGACGCACCAGCAGACCGATGCCGAAGACGTACAGGAGCAGCGTGCCGACGAAGGTCGGCGGCAGCGGCCAGCCGTAGCGCGCGGCCTGGGTGACGGTGCCGAAGAAGGTCCAGGACGTGCAGTAGACCGCGAGCGACAGCGCGTAGATGTCCGCCGAGTGCCGCGCGAAGGTCTGCGGCCGGCGTTCGCCGTAGACCGCGACCGCGAACATCGCGCCGAGCCAGAGCAGCGCGGCCAGCAGCACGCCACCCGCGGTCAGCATGGCGATGGAATCCCCGGTGCGCGGGCGGCGTTCACGTCATTCGTGGATCGGTCGGAAGCTTCGCGGAGCATAGCGCAGAGCGTTCCTGCGGGAGATGCGCTCTGCGCGACGCGACGACCGGAATGTATCCCTGCAGGAGCGACGCCGGTCGCGACGGATCACGGAATCGCCTTCCGCAAGCCGCACGGCCGGGTCGCTCCGGCAGAAGATCCGGGAGGGCGCATCCACCGCCCCGTCGGGCGGCGGATGCGAATCGCATATCCGATCTCAGAAGTCGTAGCGCGCGGTCAGCGACACCTGACGCGGCGGACCGTAGAACCCGGTGAACACACCGAGCGACGACACCAGGTTGTAGCCGGTGGTCAGATAGTCCTTGTCGGTCAGGTTGCTGCCCTGCAGGGAGAAGGTCCAGGCGTCGTTGAACTTCCAGATCACGCCGGCGCTGACCAGACCATAGCCGTCCTGGGTGATCGGCGTCGCGGTGGCA
>JAYRTK010000357.1:0-3369 GCA_041919595.1 Lysobacteraceae bacterium | reverse complement strand
GCTGGATCCTCGGCTGGGAGCGCTGGCCGGCGATCTTCTGGTTCCTGGTGCTCTTCACGCTGATCATGATCGTCGTGGTCGCGATCGGATTGCGCGAAACCCATCCGCCCGAAGCGCGGTTCCGGCCTTCGCCGAAGCAACTGCTGCGCGGTCACGCCTACATGCTGCTGAACCGGCGTTTCCAGCGCTTTGCCGCCGCCGGTGCGTTCAATTTCGCGGCGCTGTTCCTGTACATCGCCTCGGCGCCGACGTTCGTGCTCGATCATCTGCGTCTGGGCGAAGACCAGTTCGGCTGGTTCTTCGTGCCGACCATCGCCGGCATGGTGACCGGCGCGTTCCTGTCCGGCCGCGCGGCGGGGCGGGTCGGCGGCACCCGTCTCGCCGGAACGGGATTCGCGGTCTGCGCTTTCGCCGGACTGCTGAACATCGCCTACAACCTGTGGGTGCCGCAGCCGTCGGTGCCGCTGGCGGTCGTGCCGATGGCGATCAACGCGCTCGGCATCTCGCTGGTGTTTCCGATCCTGACCCTCGCCATTCTCGACATGTACCCGCGCCAGCGCGGCGCGGCCTCGTCGCTGCAGGCGTTCACCAGCCTGATCGTGCAATCGGCGGTCGCCGGCCTCATTTCGCCGCTGCTCAGCCACCAGCCGATGTGGCTCGCGTTCGCCGCCGCCGGTTTCACCTTCGCCGGCTTTCTGCTGTGGTGGTGGGAGGTGTCGCGCACGCGGCTTCCGCCGGAGCCGCAGATCGTGGCCGCGGGGCCGCCGGCGTTGTGAAGCGTCGAATCAGTTCCGTCGACGCCGTCGCCGCATCTCGAACGGAACGCCGATCATCGCCGCGAGCGCGAAGTACTGCACGCCGCCGTTGATGAAGCCGAACAGCGCCGCGCTGCCGAAGTCGTCGTGGACGATGCACAGCAGGAGCTGCAGCCAGGCGGAGGTCGCGATCCCGGCGCCGATGCGCACGAGGTCGTCGACATGCGCGGCCATCAACGGTTCGGGCTCCGGTTCCAGAGCCAGCGCAGCGGCAATCCCGCGATCACCAGCACCGCGCCCCAGAGCAGCGCTTCGTGACCGGCGCCGATCAGCGCGTACAGGCTGTACAGCAGCGCGAGCGCGGCGACGATGCGGCCGCGGCCGCCGAGCTTCAGCCATGCGGCGCTGCTGAAGACGTAGGGCAGCAGCGTGGCCGCGGTCGAGAGCAGGATCGAGAACGTGAACACCTTCACCAGCGAGTCGGTGTAGTTCGCGACGACCAGCAGACTGGCCAGCGCGGTACTGGCGAGCACGCCGACACGTGGCGTGCCGTTGCCGTCCAGCGATGCGAACGCGCGCGGGAACAGGCCATCCCGTGCGGCGGCCATCGGCAACTGCGCCGACAGCAGCACCCAGCCGTTGAGGGCGCCGAAGCAGGAAATCGCGGCGACCACGGCGATGCCCATGGCGGCGCGGGGCCCCCACAACGCGCCTGCGGCATCGGCCATCGGCGCGGTGGACGTCGCGGCGATGTCCGCCGGCAGCAGGCCCAGCACCGCGGTGCAGGCGAGGATGGTGGCGACGCCGGCGAGCAGGGTGCCGATCAGGGTCGCGCGTGGAATCGTGCGCTCGGCGTCATGGATCGCGCCGGACGGGATCGTCGCCGCTTCCAGACCGAGGAACGCCCACAGGGTCAGCGCGACCGTGGCGTGCACCGTCGCGGCCATCGACAACGGTGTGCCGTCGTCCGCGACGACGGTCGATGGCTGCAGATGCGCGGGCTCGATCAGCCAGATCGCGATGCCGCCGAACACCAGCAGCGGCAGCAGTTTCAGCACGGTGGTGACGATCTGGATCCGACCTGCCTCGCGGACGCCGGCGAGGTTGATGCCGGCGCACAGCCACAACGCGCCCAGCGCGAGCGCGGCGCCGCGGAGCGGCGTGGCGACGAGGCCGGGGAACAGACTGCCGAGACTGCCGGCGAAGGCCACGGCGATCGCCGCGTTCGCGCACCAGATCGAGATCCAGTAACTCCAGGCGATGACGAAGCCGGCGGTATCGCCGAAGGCTTCGCGCGCGTAGGCGTAAGGCCCGCCCGCGTGCGCGCCGCGCCCGGCGAGGCGCGCGAAGGTCAGGGCCAGCAGTAACGCGCCGCCGAGCGTGATCGCCCAACCGTACAGGCTGAGCGCGCCGTACCGCGCGAGCGAAGCCGGCAGCAAGAAGACGCCGCTGCCGATCATGTTGCCCGCGACCAGCGCGATCGCGGACCATAGGCCGAGGGGACGCGGCGGGGCGCTCACCGCGCGCGATCGGCCGTCATGCGCTCGTCGGCGGGAATCACTTGCGCTGCGCGCCGCGCGGCACGATGGCGTTGCGTTCGTCGTTCGGGCGCGTCGTCGTGACGGTGGCTTCCGCCGCCGGTTTCGCCGTGGTCCGCACGCGCAGTCGCGGGCGATTGCCGTTGAGCGGCGTCGGTTGCGGTTCGAGCCAGCTGCGGATGCTCGCGATGTCGACATCCAGACGCGAGTAGTAATCGCGATTCTGGCTGTTGGCCAGCGAACCGGAGTTGCCGCACGAGGCGAAGCCCCCGTAGAGACCGCCGCGCAGCACGTACTCGCCGCGCGCATTCAGCGTGAACAGGCCGGAACCGCTGCTGCCGCTCTCGGTGGTGCCGGTGAGCCAGCCCACCTCGGTCTGCGCCGCGTCGAAACTGATGGTCTGCCCGCCCGAGACCTTCTTTGAATCGCTGTTCGGATGATGGATCGCCAGCACGTTGCTGCCGTTCGCGAGCGGGCCCGCGTTCCAGCCCGCGAAATACGCGAACGACGGCGGCGGGTTGTTCAGGCGCAGCAGCATGCCGTCGGTGATGTGGCTCGAATACAGATAGGCCGCGCCGCCGCCGAGCTGGGTGGTGGTGGTCTGGGTCAGATTGCCGCAACCGGTGGTCTCGTAGTTCCAGATCGTGTTCAGCGTGTTCGCCACCGACTGCATCTGGGTCGCGCTCGGCGCACTGCCGGTACTGGCGGCGAAGCAGTGGTTGGCGGTGTGGAAATACGGGATCTGGGTCACCGGGACCGAATCCGCCAGCAGGGTGCCGGTGCAGGTGAAACTGCCGCCGCCGGTGCGCGTGAACACCATGCGCGCGACCGCGTTCTTGGCGTTCACGAACGCCTGGCCGAGCTCGGCGACGCGGCAGGTCGTGTCGATGTTGCAGCTTCCGGACTCGCCGATCTTCTCGATCAGCCTGAAGCTGTTGCGACTGTCGACGAGCAGATGCGACAGCATCGGCGCATCCAGCCCGACCGCGAACGCGGGCACGCCCTTCGGACGGAAGATCTCGATGAACTGGGTGTCGCCGTCGGTGCTCGGGGTCCAGAACAGACCTTCGGGGCCG
>JAYRTK010000356.1:0-3372 GCA_041919595.1 Lysobacteraceae bacterium | reverse complement strand
CGGCGGCCCGCGAGGCGCTCCAGAATGCGAACCCCATCGCACCCAGAATCATCAGGATCAGTAAAGTCGGCATGTCCTTAATCTGCGGCCCATGCGCCGTGGATGCAATCCCCGAACCGGAGCCAGATCGTCCATGAAACTCGTTTTCGCCGCTGGCGAATTTCCGCCCACCCTGCTGCAGCAGGGCGTCAAGCGCATCGGTTCGGCGGTCGATGCCGACATCGGCCTCAGCGGTCCCGACATTCTGCCGCAGCACTGCGAGTTGCAGGTCGGTCCACAGGGAGTGGTCCTGAAGATCGCGCGCGGCGCGGCGGTGACCGTGAACCAGCGTCCGGTCGACGGTCTGATCTCGCTGCGTGCCGGCGATCAGATCGCCTTCGGCGGCGTGCAGGCCATGTTGATGGCGCTGGATGCGCCGCGTCCTGCCGGCCCCGGCGTGTCCGAGACCGACGACGTCGCCACCACCACCGTGCGCGCCGCGCTGCCGAAGTACGCGCTGCGCGCGCAGACCGGCCGCATTCTCGGGCGGACGTTTCCGCTCACCGGCGCCACCCTCGTCGGCCGTGCGCCGGATTGCCAGTTGCGGCTGGAGGACGCCAGCCTCTCGCGCAAGCATGCCAAGCTCATTCCGACCAACGAAGGCGTGGTGATCGAGGATCTCGGTTCCACCAACGGCAGCTTCCACAACGGCAAGCGCGTGCAGCATGCGGTGGCGCAGGCCGGCGACGAAATCGGCTTCGATACCCTGCGTTTCCGTCTGTTCGAATTGGGTCAGGACGTCGCCATGCCCGTCGTGCCCGTCGCCAGCGGCGGCGGTCTGCCGCGCTGGGTGTGGCTGGTCGCCGCCGTCGCGGTGGTGGCGGTGCTGGTCTTCGTCCTGCTCTGAGCCGTTATCGCCGAATCCGTCGTCCCCGAATGCCTTCGTCTTCCGAATCGCGATGCACGATCCGACCCTGAAAGCCGCGCACGATCGCTCCACCAATCACCGCACCGAGATCGAGGCCAGCACGATCTGCGGCTGCTTCTATTGCTGCAGCGAATTCGAGCCGAACGAGATCGGCGAATGGGTGGACGCGATCGACGACGACGTCGGCCAGACCGCGCTTTGTCCGCACTGCGGTGTCGACGCGGTGATCGGTTCGCGGTCGGGGTTTCCGATCACCCAGGACTTCCTCGCCCAGATGCGCGCCCACTGGTTCGGCAGCTGACGCGCGCTGCGGATCGTCGGAAGCGCAACTGCCGAAGCGCAGCGGCTTCAGGCCTGCGGCGGTGGTCCCAGTTTCAGCGAAAGATCGATCGCGCGGAGATGCTTGGTCAGCCCGCCGATCGAGATGCAGTCGACGCCGTCCTCGGCGATCGCGCGCAGCGTGTGCAGGTCGACGCCACCGGACACCTCCAGCGGAATCCGGCCGTCATGGGGCGCTGATCGCGCGATCCGCACCGCTTCGCGGCGGGTGGGCGCGTCGAAATCGTCGATCAGGATGCGGGTGCAGTCGATGTCGAGCGCCTCGCGCAGTTGGTCCAGGGACTCCACTTCCACGATCAGCGGCAGCGTGGGGTGCCGCGCGCGCGCCGCCGCGGCCGCGCCGGTCAGCGAGCCGTAGGCGCGGATGTGGTTTTCCTTGAGCATCACCGCGTCGTACAGGCCGATGCGGTGGTTGTCGCCGCCGCCCATGCGGACCGCGTACTTCTGCGCGATGCGCAGGCCCGGAAGGGTCTTCCGGGTATCGAGAATCCGCGCGCCGGTGCCGTGCACCGCGGCGACGTACTGCGCGACCACCGTGGCGGTGCCGCTGAGGGTCTGCAGGAAATTCAGCGACGCGCGTTCGGCGCTGACCAGGGCGCGACTGCGCCCGGCGAGGGTGGCGATCACCGTCCCCTTCGCGACGCGGTCGCCCTCGGCGATGCGCCAGTCGATGCGCACGTCCGGATCGAGGGCGCGATGGCAGGCGTCGAACCACGGGCGACCGCAGATCACCGCGTCTTCCTTGCACAGCAGGTAGGCGACATCGGGGCCATCCGGCAGCAGCGCCGCGGTGACGTCACCCGTGCCCAGATCCTCGGCCAGCGCCGCCGCGACGTTCGCGGCCACGGCATCGGGCGAGGGGGCGACGTTCACAGCCCGAGCACCGACGCGGCCACGATGCCTTCCTCGACCAGCAGGACCGGAATGCCATCGTCGACGCGGTACAGGGTCCGGCGGTCGCGGGTGATCAGGGCTTCGCGCACCGGTTCGGTCTGCGGCGCGCCGTCGGCGCGGGTCACGCCGCCAGCGGCGATCGCCGCGTTCAGCGTCTCCAAGCCGGGTTTGTCGAGCAGCGCCAGCGGTTGGCGGGTGGCGGGACAGACGAGCAGATCAAGCAACTTGCGGTCCATTCGATGAAGCCGGGGCGGAAGTCCCGCTAGAATACCGTTTTGCAGCAGGCGTGACGCCGCAGGGTGGGGCCATGGCAGAGACGAACGCGGGCGCGACCGGCCAGCCGCTGGTCGGCATCGTGATGGGATCGCGCTCCGACTGGGAGACGATGCAGCACGCTGCCGCGAAGCTCGAAGCGCTGGGCGTCCCGCACGAGGTCCGGGTGGTCTCGGCCCACCGCACGCCCGATGTGCTGTTCGAGTACGCGGCCACCGCGCAGGCGCGCGGCCTGCGCGCGATCGTCGCCGGCGCCGGCGGCGCCGCGCACCTGCCGGGCATGCTCGCGGCCAAGACCGCGGTGCCGGTGCTCGGCGTGCCGGTGCAGAGCAGGGCGCTCAACGGCATGGACTCGCTGCTCTCGATCGTGCAGATGCCCGCGGGCATTCCGGTCGCCACCTTCGCCATCGGCAATGCCGGCGCGGCCAACGCCGCGCTGTTCGCCGCGGCGATGCTCGCCCACGAACATCCCGCCATCGGCGTCGCGCTCGATGCGTTCCGCGCGAAGCAGACCCGCGATGTCGTCGACAACGACGACCCGCGCTCCGACACCGGCCGGAAGTGACTCGCTGACATGACCACGGTCGGTATTCTCGGAGGCGGCCAGCTGGCCCGCATGCTCGCACTGTCCGGCGCACCGCTGGGACTGCGTTTCCGCGTGCTCGATACGGTTGCCGATGCCTGCGCCGGCCAGTTCGCGCCGCTGATCGTCGGCGACTACCGCGACGAGGCCGCGTTGGCCGAATTCGCCTCGCAGGTCGATGTCGCCACCTTCGATTTCGAGAACGTCCCGGCCGAATCCGCGCAGTGGCTCAGCGCGCGCGTGCCGGTGTTCCCGAACCCGCGCGCGCTGGCGGTGGCGCAGGATCGTCTGGCCGAGAAGACCCTGTTCCGCGAACTCGGCATTCCGGTGCCCGCGTTCGCCGACGTGCCGGATCGCGGCGCGCTCGATGCGGCGG
>JAYRTK010000355.1:0-3412 GCA_041919595.1 Lysobacteraceae bacterium | reverse complement strand
CGAACCTGCGCTGGCGTCCGGTCGGTCTGGGCGTGATGGGCCTGCAGGACGTGTTCTTCCGGCTGCGGCTGTCGTTCGATTCGGCCGAAGCGCTGGCGCTGTCCACGCGCATCGCCGAGCGTATCTATCTGCATGCGATCGAAACTTCGTGCGAGCTTGCCGAAGCGCACGGCGCGCATCCGGCGTTCGTCGAAACCCGTGCGGCCGCGGGCACCCTGCAGTTCGATCTGTGGGATGTCGAGCCGGCCGAACGCGACGCGTGGGAGACGCTGAAGCCGCGGATCGCCGCGCATGGTCTGCGCAATTCGCTGCTGATCGCGATCGCACCGACCGCGACCATCGCGTCGATCGTCGGCTGCTATGAATGCATCGAGCCGCAGGTGAGCAATCTGTTCAAGCGCGAAACCCTGTCCGGCGACTTCCTGCAGATCAACCGATATCTGGTCGGCGAACTCAAACGGCTTGGCCTGTGGACCGGAGCCACGCGCGACGCGATCAAGCTCGCCGAGGGCTCGGTGCAGGGCGTCGACGGTCTTCCCGACGCGCTCAAGGCGATCTATCGCACCGCCTGGGAACTGCCGCAGAAGGCACTGATCGATCTGGCCGCCGCGCGCGGGCCGTACATCGACCAGTCGCAGTCGCTCAACCTGTTCATGGAAAATCCGAGCATTGGCCGGCTGTCGTCGATGTACATGTACGCCTGGAAGGCGGGGTTGAAGACGACCTACTACCTGCGCTCGCGGCCGGCGACGCGGATCGCGAAGGCGACGATCGCGCAGGCCTACACGCCTCAGCAAGCACTGGCGTGCTCGCTGGAAAACCCCGAAGCCTGCGAGGCCTGCCAATGACCGTCCCCCATCTGCTCGATCCCGGCTTCGCGCTCACCCTGCGGCCGATGCGCTATCCGGCGTTCTACGAGATGTACCGCGACGCCATCCGCAACACCTGGACGGTGGAGGAGATCGATTTCGGCATCGATCTCAACGACCTTCAGCATGAATTGGCGCCGGCGGACCGGCATCTGATCGAGCGTCTGGTCGCGTTCTTCGCCACCGGCGACAGCATCGTCGCCAACAATCTCGTGTTGAATCTCTACCGGCACATCAACGCGCCGGAGGCGCGGATGTATCTCTCGCGCCAGTTGTACGAGGAAGCGCTGCACGTGCAGTTCTATCTCACCCTGCTCGATGCCTACATCCCCGATCCGCAGCGGCGAAACGAAGCCTTCGCGGCGGTGGAGAACATCCCGTCGATCCGCGCCAAGGCCGATTTCTGTTTCCGCTGGATGGATTCGGTGCAGTCGCTGGAGCGGCTGGAGACGCGCGAACAGCGCCGGCGGTTCCTGCTCAATCTGATCTGTTTCGCCTGCTGCATCGAAGGCCTGTTCTTCTTCGCGGCCTTCGCGTACGTCTGGTTCCTGCGTTCGCGCGGACTGCTGCCGGGGTTGGCGGCGGGTACCAACTGGGTGTTCCGCGACGAATCCGGGCACATGGCCTTCGCGTTCGAGGTCATCCGCACCGCGCGGCTGGAGGATCCGGCGCTGTTCGACGACGCCATGGAGCGCGATGTCCGCCGGATGCTGGACGAGGCGATCGAGGTCGAGGCCGCATTCGCCGACGACGTGCTTTCCGGCGGCGTGAACGGTCTGTCGCCGCAGGAGATGCGGCAGTACCTGCGCTACGTCGCCGATCAGCGACTGGCCGCGCTCGGCATCGCGCCCGGCGGCGGCGCGCGGAATCCGTTCCCGTTCCTCGATCTGCAGGATGTGCAGGAACTGGCCAATTTCTTCGAGCGCCGGGTGTCCGCCTACCAGGTCGGCATCAGCGGCGCGGTGGCGTTCGACGATGCCTTCTGAGCGGGTCGATCCACCGCGCGCGCCATGTCGAAGTCGAACGGCATGCCGAGGACGCGCTGGCGGGCATCCTCCGGCGCTGTCCCCGTGGGCGCTTCACGATGATCGTGCTCGGCCGGCAGGGGGCGCCCGGTGGCGGCCTGCGTCCAGCGCCGTCGGCGCTACACTGGGCGCCATCGGACAGTGGAGCACAGCATGACCCTGCGGATCGCCCTCGCCCAATTCGATTTCCCGGTCGGCGCGATCGCCGCCAACGCCGAACGCATCGCGGCGATGATCGCGGAAGCGCGCGACGAGTACGGCGCCGATGTCGTGCTGTTTCCGGAACTGGCGCTCTCGGGCTACCCGCCGGAAGACCTGTTGATGCGTCCCGGATTCCTGCGCGACTGCGCGCAGGCGATCGAGACGATCGCCGCGGGCGTGCGCGACATCGTCGCGATCGTCGGTTGGCCGCAGGCCGCCGGCAGCGTGGTCTACAACGCGGCCAGCGTGCTCCGCGACGGCAGGATCGAACGCACCTATCGCAAGCGCGAACTGCCGAACTATGCGGTGTTCGACGAGCGCCGCTACTTCGATGTCGACCCGGATCGCGAGGACTGCGTGTTCGAGGTCGCTGGCGTGCCGGTCGGGCTCATCATCTGCGAAGACCTGTGGTTCGCCGAGCCGATCGCCAGCACCGTGCGCAGCGGCGCGCAACTCGTGCTGGTCCCGAACGCCTCGCCGTTCGAGCGCGACAAGCACGCCCAGCGCGACATGCTGCTGGCCCAGCGCACGCAGGAACTGCCCGTCGACGGCCGCGGCGTCGGGATCGCCTATCTGAATCTGGTCGGCGGCCAGGACGCGCTGGTGTTCGACGGCGCGTCGGTGGTGGCGGACGGCGATGGCACGGTGCATCCGGCCGCGGCCGCGTTCACCGACCAGTGGCTGGTGGTGGACTACGACGCCGGAATGCGCGCGTTCCGGCCGGTGCAGTGGATGGACGAGGGCGACGAGAGCCGCGATGCGCTGGCGTGGCGGGCGATCGTCCGCGGCATCCAGGACTATTGCCGCAAGAACGGATTCACCCGGGTCTGGCTGGGACTGTCCGGCGGCATCGATTCGTCGATGGTGCTGGCGCTCGCCGTCGATGCGCTCGGCGCGGACAACGTCACCGCCGTGCGGATGCCCTCGCGCTACACCGCGACGCTGTCGAACGATCTGGCTGAGCAGCAGTGCCGCGCCCTCGGCGTGACGATGCTGACGGTGCCCATCGAAAAACCGTTCCAGGGCTATCTCGATGCGCTCTCGGATGCGTTCGGCGGCAAGGCGGTGGACGTGACCGAGGAAAACCTGCAGTCGCGCACCCGCGGTGCGATCCTGATGGCGCTGGCGAACAAGCACGGCGGTCTGCTGCTGACCACCGGCAACAAGAGCGAGTACGCGGTTGGGTACGCGACGATCTACGGCGACATGTGCGGCGGCTATGCGCCGATCAAGGACCTGTACAAGACCGAGGTGTTCGCGCTGTGCCGCTGGCGCAATACGGTCGGCGGCGCGCCGGCCGGCACGTCGGGCGGCGTG
>JAYRTK010000354.1:0-3418 GCA_041919595.1 Lysobacteraceae bacterium | reverse complement strand
GCTTCGCCAGTACCCACGGAGCGCTGTCGGCGACGTAGGCATTGGCTTCGTCGCAGGCTTCCATGATGTTGCGGAGCGCGGCGGCGGCGTTGTTGGCGGCATACGCTTCGACGATCGCGTCGCGACGCGCCAGCGTGGCCGCGTAGAGGTCCGTACCGCGACCGGCCTCGAATGCAGGGCTCAGTCGTCCGTCGAACTGCTTGGCGATGAAGCCTGCGCAGCGGCTGGCGATGTTGACGAACTTGCCGACGATGTCGCTGTCGATACGGGCCTTGAAATCGCTGAGATTCAGATCGAGATCATCGACGCCGCCCGACGACTTCGCCGCGTAGTAATAACGCAGCGCTTCCGGCGCCAGACCCGCGTCGACGTAGGTCTTCGCCATCACGAAGGTGCCGCGCGATTTCGACATCTTGGCGCCGTCGACGGTCAGATAGCCGTTCACATGCAGCTTCGTCGGCGTGCGGAACCCCGAGCCCTGCAGCACAGCCGGCCAGAACAGACCGTGGAAATTCACGATGTCCTTGCCGATGAAGTGGTGCATCTCGGCATCGCTGCCGGCTTTCGTGAACGCATCGAAGTCGTAACCCTTCGCATCGCACAGCGCCTTGAAGCTGCTGAAGTAGCCGATCGGGGCATCCAGCCAGACGTAGAAATACTTGCCGGGCTGGCCGGGAATCTCGAAACCGAAATAGGGCGCATCGCGGGAGATGTCCCACGGACGCAGGCCGCCTTCGGCATCCAGCCATTCCTGCAACTTGGCCTTCACCCCGGAGACGGCGACATCGCCGGACAGCCAGTCGCGGAGGAAATCGGTGAACTGGCCCAGTTCGAAGAAGAAGTGCTCGGATTCCCGCAGTTCGGGCGTCTCGCCGCTGAGTACCGAACGGGGGTCCTTCAGTTCGGTGGGCGCGTAGGTGGCGCCGCAGACCTCGCAGTTGTCGCCGTACTGATCGGCGCTGCCGCAGTTCGGGCAACTGCCCTTGATGTAGCGATCGGGCAGGAACATGCCCTTGGCCGGATCGTAGAACTGCTGCACCGAACGCCGACCGATGTGGCCGTTGGCGTCGAGCCGGGCGTAGATGGCTTCGGTCAGCGCGCGGTTGCCGGCCGAATTCGTCGAGTCGTAGTGATCGAAGGCGACGCCGAAGGCGGCGAAGTCGCGCTCGTGTGCGGCCTGAACGTCGGCGATGAACGCCTCGGGCGTGAGCCCGGCCTTCTCGGCCGCCAGCATGATCGGCGTGCCGTGGGTGTCGTCCGCGCAGACGAAATGGACCGTGTCGCCGCTCATTCGCCGCGCCCGCACCCAGATGTCGGCCTGGATGTAGCCCACCAGATGGCCCAGATGGATCTGGCCGTTGGCGTAGGGCAGGGCGTTGGTGACGAGAACGGAACGGGGCATGGGCTCGGAGACGGCGGGGAGACGGTCGGCGATTATCGCACGGGCCGTCCGCGCGCCCGGCGGGCGCGCGTGCAGGTCTATTCCCGCAGCCAGATCTGGGTCCGTCCGAGCAGGGCGACGCCCAGAAAACCGCGGACTTCCAGTTTCCTGCCGCCTGCGGTCGGGGTCATCTTCACCGAGTATTCCTTGCCGTTTTCGGGGTCGAGGATGCGGCCGCCGGACCAGACCTTGCCTTGCGGCTTCAGGCCCCAGGCGATGGTCATGCCGAGGATCGGCTGGTTGTGGCGGGCGCCGGTGCAATCGTCGCACAAGGGGTTGGGACCGTCCTTGGTGTCGAGGAGCCGCACGATCTTCGCCGACAACGTGCCGTTGCCGGTCTCGGCGATCTCGATCACGGCCTTGGGCTGGCCGGTCGCGTCGTCGATGCTGCGCCAGCGCCCGAGCGGCGTGTTCTGGGCGAAGCCCGGGACGGGCAGCAGGAAGCAGAGCAGGGCGAGCAGGCAGGGAAGGAAACGGCGCATCGGGGTATTCCGGTCGGAAATGACGGGAGCGGACACGAAAACGGCCCGTCGCCGGGCCGTTTCGCGCGTCCGGTCAGCGGGGTGGGATCACTTCACCCGCTTCCACTCGGCATCGCGGCAGATCATCATCACGCAGCCGGTGATCGTGAGCGTGTTGCCGTCGGGGCTCAGTTTCACCATCTTGACCTTGAACTTGCGATCTTTCGAGGGCTTGTAGCCCTGACCGCCGCCCCAGCCACCGGCGATGGCCTTGAGATTCCACATGGTGACGATGCCGATGGTCGGTTTGCCCTTGTACTCGTCGCTGCAGTCGGCGCAGGTGGCCGGCAGGCCGAGGTTCTCGACGATCTTGGCGGCGTAGGTGCCGTTCTTCGCCTCGTAGATCTCGGTGATGGTCATCGGCTTGCCGGTCTCGTCGTCGAGCGTCTTCCAGCGACCGATCGGCGATGCGTTCTGGGCCGAGGCGAAGAAGGCCGCGGCCAGCATCGGCAACGCGAGCAGGGCGATGAAGGATTTGATGCGCATGTTCCCCTCCCAGGGCGGTGATTCTGTGGTCTTGCTGTCGTGATGTCCCGGGGGCGGAGGCCGACCCGGGAGCACATCTTTATACCGCATCCGGAGGGGTATGGAAGGGGCGCCATCATTGAGACGAGTTGCTTTCAGACTGGCGGCGCGCCGAGACATTGTCGTTGCCGGAGCCTTCCGCGAAGATAGGCTGCGGCCCACGGCCGGATGTTTGCTCAGACGCAGTCTTGTGCAGTCAACCCTAATGGATTTGGATGATGAAGCCTTTCAAGGTCGTCGTGGCCACGTGGTTCCTTTGCATGCTTTGGATGCAGCCTGCGCGCGCGGAAAACACCCGGATCGAGTACGAATATCCGAAGAAAATCGAAGCCGCCAACAAGATATCGCATCTGACCTCGACTTCGTTCGGCAATTCGACAGATGACGCAACAGGGAAGACGGTTTTTTCCGCGTTCGATGTCGATTTGCCGGGAAACAACAATCTCCCGGTTCGGTTCGGTCGCCGCCTTTCGATCGATTATCGTTTTTTCGACCAGGAACTTGGAGGTGTGGGCAACTGGGATGTCGAGGTGCCGTATATCGAAGGCACGTTCTCCGACCTGTACGGCTGGACAGTCGGTAATGCGGCGGCCTCATACCGCTACAACCGATGCTCGCACCCAGATGCTCCAGCCATCGAAGGCGGTACCTTCACGGCTTATGAGGTATGGCATGGCTACAGGATCCATGTGCCGGGCGTACTTGATGACTCCTTGTTGATCGACACTTCTGCGTCGATCGATCCGGCCGACGGAAAAGTTTATCCATGGGTCCTCAAGTCCATGGGACGACTCGGTTGTCTGCCGAGTCTCAAGAATGGTCCTCCGGGTGAAGGCTTTGTTCTTTTGACGAAGGATGGGTTGCGTTATTACTTTGATTATATGGTGGAGCGTAAGGCGAATACGCTTCGGAAAGGGCCGAAGGCTTGCGA
>JAYRTK010000353.1:0-3433 GCA_041919595.1 Lysobacteraceae bacterium | reverse complement strand
CGCGCCGATGTCGGTGCGAGACGCCGGCCGCTGACGGCGGCCGGTCCGTCGCCGGGGCCGATGCCGCGGGCCGGCCGGTCCCGGTCCCCGGCCCCGTTCACCGGCTCTGGTTCCCGTGCGCCCGCGGGCATGGCCGCCGCCGGTCCGCGCCTCCCCGGGCCGTCCGGGCCATCTCATGCAACCTCGTGCCGCGTCCTGTCCGGATGCGGATGCGACGTCCGATCGCCGTGATGATCCTGTCCGCTGGCGGATTCCGCTGAATGTCGTGTAGCCGTCCGGTTTCGGTGTTCGAGTGATGCCGCCGTGGGCGGCATGGCCTGTCGGACGCTCTCCGGCCACGAAGCCCATTCCGAGAAGACGCATGATGAAGTCCCGATTCCCCGTCGTTGCGCGGATGTCGTCGGCGATCGCCGTGACTGCCGTGGTCGCCGTGATCGCCGCCGCGGCGTCCGGCCCGTTGTTCTCGTTCCGGCGCCCGGCGATCGCGCCGGTGCAGGCGGGGGCGGTCACCGCATCTCCGACCCGCGAGGCGGTCCGCGGCGAGCCGGCGTTCGGGTCCTACGACATCGGCGGGGTCGCATCGAGGCCGCCGGTCGTGCCCAAGGCCGGCCAGCCCGGTGCCCACGGCACGTTCATCGTCGGTTTCCGCGAACCGGCGCTCGCGGCGTATCGCGGCGGTGTGCCGGGCATCGCCATGCCGAAGCGCCGCGCGGCGCCGGGCGGTCGCCAGCGGCTCGACAGCACGGGCCTCGAAGCGCGTCGCTACGTGTCCTACCTGCGTGATCGCCAGCGGCAGCTGGAGCGGCGGATCGCGACCGCGAACCGCGCCTCGTTGCCGGTGCGCGCACGCATGCAGCATGCGCTGAACGGCATCGTCGTCGACATGACCAATGCCCAGGCCGCGCGGGTGGCGCGGATGCCGGAAGTGCAGTTCGTCGAGCCCTACGGCATCGCGACCCCGGACACCGATGTCGGTCCGACGCACATCGGCGCGGCGGCGATCTGGAACGGCACCAATCCTGGTGCGCCGGCGGCCTACCGCGGCGAGGGCATGGTGCTCGGCGTGATCGACACCGGCATCAATTTCGGCAGCCCGTCGTTCGCCGCGGTCGATCCGGTCGACGGCTACGTCCACGTCAATCCGCTCGGTGCCGGCAATTATCTCGGCACCTGCGCCGCGGGCGGTCCCGACGCAGGCCGCTGCAACGCGAAGCTGATCGGTGGCTACGACATGATCTGCGCGCCGCCCACCAGTCTCTGCGGGCAGCCGGAAACCGACGAACAACCCGGCTTCGGCGACGATTCCGGCCACGGCAGCCACACCGCCTCGACGGCGGCCGGCAACCGGCGCAATCTGCTGTATGGCGGCCATGTGCGACAGATTTCCGGCGTGGCGCCGCGCGCGAACGTGATCGCTTTCGATGTCTGCTACTACAACACCTCGACCTTCTTCTTCGGCTGTCCGAACACCGCGACCACCGCTGCCTTCGATCAGGCGGTCGCCGATGGCGTGATCGATGTCATCAACTATTCCATCAGCGGCGGCACCAGCCCGTGGACGGATCCGGTATCGCTGGCGATGCTCAATGCGGTCGAAGCGGGCATCTACGTCTCCGCGTCCGCCGGCAACAATGGGCCGACACCGGGGGCGATCGGCCATGTCCAACCCTGGACGGGGTCGTCGGCATCGGCGAAGCATGGTCGCGATCAGTTCCTGTTCCGCTTCGGCATCGGCGGTCCCGGTGCGGTGCCGGCGCCGCTGGTCACCATCCTCGGCGGCGAGGCGTCCGACGGCGTCGGGCTCACCACGTCCTTCCCGCCCACGACACCGATCCGCGCCAGCGCACGCTTCAACGCCAGCGACGACGGCTGCATCCCGTACACACCCAACGCGTTCGCCGGTGCGATCGCGCTGATCCGTCGCGGCACCTGCGATTTCGCGGTCAAGATCAACCACGCGGCGGCGGCCGGTGCGGTGGCGGTCGTGCTGGCGAACAGCGCCGGCGGCGCGTTTTCCCCCTATGCCCCCGGCGGCCTGCGGCCGGCGATCGGGATCGGCGCGGAGGACGGCACCGCGGTCTGGAACTTCATCCGCGCCAACCTGTCTCCGACGGCGCGGATCGATGTGCCGTCGCTGATCCAGAGCAACACCGCCGATGCGCTCAGCGCCACCAGTTCGCGCGGTCCGGTGGCCGGTCTCGACCTGCTCAAACCGGATTTCGCCTCGCCCGGCGTGCGCAT
The DNA here is from genome assembly GCA_041919595.1 of Lysobacteraceae bacterium. Classification (GTDB taxonomy): domain Bacteria; phylum Pseudomonadota; class Gammaproteobacteria; order Xanthomonadales; family Xanthomonadaceae; genus Lysobacter_I. The sequence continues at coordinate 1,192 of JAYRTK010000353.1, read as the reverse complement.
CCTCGCGGCTTCCGCCGGAGAGACCATCACCGGCCACGAGGCGGCGGTGGACATGTTCAGCGGGACGTCGATGGCATCGCCGCATGCCGCGGGTGCGGCGCTGCTGATGCGTCAGGCGAATCCCGGCTGGACGCCGATCGAAGTGAAGTCGGCGTTGATGATGACCGCGACCGATCAGGTCTATCTCGAAGACGACGTCACCCCCGCCAACCCGCACGCGCGCGGCGCCGGTCGGGTCCGCGTCGATCGGGCGATCAACGCCGGACTGGTGCTCGACGAGACGCGCGCGAATTTCCTGGCGGCGAATCCCGCCAGCGGCGGTCAGCCGGCAATGCTGAATCTGGCGAGCCTGGCCGACGCGACCTGCGCGTCGTCGTGCAGCTTCACCCGCACGTTCCGCAATGCGCGCACCTACGGTTCGCTGTGGCGGGTGCAGGTGGCGGGTCTGACCGGTACCGTACCGGGCCTGCTGTGGGTGCCGGCGGGCGGTTCGGCATCGCTGACGGTGACGATCAACACCACGGGCCTGCCGGCGAACGGCACCTGGAGCTTCGGCAAGCTGGTGTTGACGGAATTGTTCTCCGGCGCGCAGGTGAACGCCCGCTCGGAACTGCAACTGCCGATCGGCGTGGTGGTGCCTGCGGCCGGGGCTTCGGTGCGGTTCGTCCCGGGAATTTCGAAGCTGCCCGAACCCGGCGCGCCATCGGCCATCGCAGGTCACCGCAGCCTGCTCTGAACCGCGCCGGGCCTTCCATTCCGGAGTCTTCTCCAGACCGGGCCTGGTTGCCAGGCCGGTGCCCGGCCGGAATTTGCGCCCCGTTCTCCCGCCCGGAGCAGGGCGGGTGCTTGTCTCCGTGGAGGCGGCGTGCCGTTCGCGACCACCTTCCGCCCCGCCTGGCGACATCCGCCCGTCATGTTGCGACGCAACAATCGCGACCGGGATCCGCGTCGGCGGGGCGGGGCACTTTTGCGACGCCGATCATACGTATACGATCCCCCGACGACGCTTTCGCCATGGATCGGGCGCAGCGTTGCACCGTCGCGGTCGAAGGGGTTCGACCGGATAACCGACGGGCTTCGAACACCATCCGCGTTCTTCCACGTATCCGGGGGATTCACATGTCACGCATCAAGCAGAAGCGCGTCGCCATCGCGATCGGCGCGCTGATCGCCACCGCCGCAGCGGCCGCGG
>JAYRTK010000352.1:0-3444 GCA_041919595.1 Lysobacteraceae bacterium | reverse complement strand
GCGCCGTAGCGCTGTTCGATGACCTTGGCCGGCACCTTGCCGGGGCGGAAACCCTTGATCCGGGCGGTGCGGGCGATCTCGCGCAGGCGACCGCCGATCTGGCTCTCGACGCGCTCGGTCGGCACGCGCAGGGTCATGCGGCGTTCGAGATTGCCCACGGATTCGACTGAAACTTGCATTGCTGGCGACTCCTGCTGCCGCGCCGTCGCGCGCGGCCCGTGTTGAGGGTTGGGATTGGAGGCTGGGTGGCCGGAACGGCCGATCGGGCGCACCCATGGCGCGCCGCCCCAGCGGAACGGACTAGTTTCGCCGATTACGGGCCGGGCCGCCAGTTTCCGGCGGTGCGGGACAGGTCCGACCATCGGAAACCGTCGCTGGCGATGGGCCGACGGAGCGGGCCCGGGGTCCGGTGTGAGGGTAACGGCGGGTTCCGGTTGCGGGAGGTCTCCGGTTCCGGGGCCCGGCGGTCGCCCGGTCGGCGGAGCTTCGGTGCGCCCCCTTTCCCCAGACCCTTCACGCTTCGGGGCTGCGGCTCGCGACGGTTCGTTTTGATTCGCCGCAGCGTCATTGCCACTGCGGCGTGGTGCGAGAGGGGGGACTCGAACCCCCACACCTTGCGGCGACAGAACCTAAATCTGTTGCGTCTACCAATTTCGCCACTCTCGCCCTGTCGGCTTCCGGAGCCGCAAAGCACGACGCCCGGCATGAGCCGGGCGTCGCTTGAACTGGTGGGCCGTCAAGGATTCGAACCTTGGACCTATTGATTAAGAGTCAACTGCTCTACCAACTGAGCTAACGGCCCGATTTGCAAAGAATAACGCATCCGCCCCCGATCAGACAACCTTCGATGGACCGATGCACCGGAATCGCGAAAAAGACCGCGATTCCATGGTGTAGGTGGGGTGGCTGAGGGGACTCGAACCCCCGACATCCGGAATCACAATCCGGTACTCTAACCAACTGAGCTACAGCCACCACTGAAACAGCGCAGGACATCCCTCCTGGCCCTGCCGCCCGGCCTCCTGCCGGCACGTTACGTCACGTTGTCGCGATCCTGCACTGGCGCGCCCGGCAGGACTCGAACCTGCAACCACCGGCTTAGAAGGCCGGTGCTCTATCCGGTTGAGCTACGGGCGCGTGGGCGCATGATAGCCGGAGCGGACGGAGCGGCAGAACGAACCCGCAAGAAGCATTGGAATGGTCGGGGTAGAGGGATTCGAACCCCCGACATCCTGCTCCCAAAGCAGGCGCGCTACCAGACTGCGCTATACCCCGCCGGTGAGGGCGGTCGGGCGAAGACGCGTCCAGGCCCGAAGCCGGTCGAGTATTCTCCGAACCCGGAGCCGCCCTGTCAACGCGCAAAACGGCCGACGACGACGGTATGCTTGCGGTTCGACATTCTTCCAGACGCCAGAACGTTCTCCAAGGAGCCCCCATGCGAAGCGGCAACCCGGTCCTCAAGGACTCCACCTTCCTCGATCTCAGCAGCGGCAGCGTCTATCCCGGCAGCGCCAACGCGATGACCCTCAACGGGACGGTCAACAAGACCGGCATCCTGTTGCTTCTCACCGTCCTCACCTCCGCCTTCGCCTGGTCGCAGACCATGGTCGAGACGCCCGAAGGCATGCAGGTCGCTCCCGGCGCGATGGTCTACATGCTGGGCGGCGCCATCGGCGGCCTCGTGCTCGCCCTGATCACCGCGTTCAAGAAGGAATGGTCGCCGGTCACCGCACCGCTGTACGCGCTGGTGGAAGGTTTCTTCCTCGGCGCGATCTCGGCGATGTACAACCACATGTACGAAGGCATCGTGATGCAGGCGGTGATGCTCACCTTCGGCACGCTGTTCGCGCTGCTGTTCGCCTATCGCTCGGGCCTGATCAAGGCCACCGAGAACTTCAAGCTCGGCGTGGTCGCCGCGACCGGCGGCATTTTCCTGATCTATCTCGCCTCGTTCGTGCTCGGCCTGTTCGGCGTGAATGTCCCGTACATCCACGAATCCGGCATCATCGGCATCGGCTTCAGCCTGTTCGTGGTGGTGGTCGCGGCGCTGAATCTCGTGCTGGACTTCGATTTCATCGAGTCGGGCGTCGAAGCCGGCGCACCGAAGTACATGGAGTGGTACGGCGCCTTCGGCCTGATGGTCACCCTGGTGTGGCTGTACATCGAGTTCCTGCGCCTGCTGGCCAAGCTGCGCCGCTGATCGGGCGGACCTCGCCGGACGAAACGAAAACGGGCGCCATCGGCGCCCGTTTTCGTTTCCGCGATCGATACCGCGTCAGAGCATGCCGCGTCAGAGACGGCTGGCGATCGCCTTGGCGAACGACATGGTGTTGCCGGTGCCGCCGAGATCCGGCGTGAGCGTGTCCTTCGCTTCCAGGGTCGCGACGATCGCGTTGCGCAGGCGGGTGGCGTTCTCGGGCTGGCCGATGTGATCGAGCATCTGACCCACCGCGAGCAGCAGCGCGCAGGGGTTGGCCAGGCCCTTGCCGGCGATATCCGGCGCCGAGCCGTGCACGGCCTCGAAGATCGCGGCCTCGGTGCCGATGTTCGCGCCCGGCGCCAGGCCCAGACCGCCGACGAGGCCGGCGCAGAGGTCGGAAATGATGTCGCCGAACAGGTTGGTGGTCACGATGATGTCGAACTGCTCCGGACGCATCACCAGCTGCATGCAGGTGTTGTCCACGATCATCTCGTTGCACTCGATGTCCGGGTATTCCGCGGCCACGATCCGCGCGGTGCGCAGGAACAGGCCGGAGGTCGACTTCAGGATGTTGGCCTTGTGGACGACCGTGACCTTTCTGCGGCCGGTCCTGCGCGCCAACTCGAAGGCGTAGCGGACGATGCGCTCGGAACCTCGGCGGGTGATCTTCTGCGTGAGCATCGCGGTCTCGCCATCCTCGGACAGCGACTGGCCTTCGCCGATGTAGGCGCCCTCGGTGTTCTCGCGGACGGTGATCAGATCCACGCCGCTCGGAAACCGGGACTTGGTATTCGGGAACGACTTCGCCGGACGCACGTTGGCGTAGAGATCGAAACGCTTGCGCAGTTCGACGTTGATCGAGCTGAAGCCCTCGCCTACCGGCGTGGTCAGCGGGCTCTTGAGCGCGATGCGGTTGCGGCGGATCGAATCGAGGGTCGCCTGCGGCAGCAGTTCGCCGTGCTTTTCGAGCGCGACCATGCCGGCGTCGGCCTCTTCGTAGGTCAGGCCGGTGTTCATGGCGTCGAGCACGAACAGGGCGGCCTCCATGATCTCGGGGCCGATGCCATCGCCGCGGATGACGGTAATCGTTTGGGTCATTGGATCACTTCCAGGCAGGCCCGGCGTCTGCGCGCGGACCGGAATCGTCGGAGGGGAGACACGTCGCGCGCCGCCCGGAGGGACCGGGCGGCGCGCAGCCTGCGAATTATGCCGGAAGTGCGTTGATTTTTCTGAAAAATGACGTT
>JAYRTK010000351.1:0-3451 GCA_041919595.1 Lysobacteraceae bacterium | reverse complement strand
TGGCGTTGCCGCCGGGGCCCGTGCCGACCAGCGCATGCTGCAGGTTGTCCCACTGCTTCAGGATGCGCCCGGTGTCGGCATCGACGATCACCGTCGGCATCGTCGGCGAGCCGCCGCGCAGGGTGTCGGCGAAATACGACACGACGTAGGCCTTGCGGGCGCGGCCGTTCTCGTCGATGTGGATCATCAGCTGCGACTTCTCGTCGCGGGTGCGCATGAAGCCGATGCGGTTGCCGAGGCCGGCGCTCTTGGCGAGCGCGAGCGCGCGGTTGCCGCTGAGACGCGGACGGGCGGCGGGGATTTCCGAAGCCAGACCGTCGACCTTGCGACCGAACAGCGTGCGCAGGTTGCCGTTGGCGTCCTCGTTGACGATCACGTGCTCGCCGAAGATCGGCAGACCGCGGAACGTCTGCTGGTAACGATGGTTGCGCACGCCCAGACTGGTCTTGCGATCGAGCAGGAACAGCCGCGATTCGGTGTCGAGACCGAGCGCCTGCTCGTGACGGCTGTGGACCATGTCCGTCGTGCCGGCCTTGGCGATCGCGCTGTTCTGACGCGCGATCGTGCCGATGTCCTGCTGCTGCAGATCGCTGCGGACCACGGCGGACGCGTCGGCGGCGAACAATGCCAACGCGGTCGCGCCGGCCAAAACACTCAACTGACTAAAACGATTCACTAGCATTCTCTCCCTGATTGATGCGTGGAACTGCCTTGTGTTGCGGTTGATGTGATGACGCTCGCTGGAATCCTCCGCGCCGAAACGGCAAAAAACGACCCGCGACTTCACTGCCCCCGGTGCACTCGGGTGAAGTCGTCAAAGGGGTTTCGGAGCGGCGTGCCCGATGTCTACCGAAAGACATCAAGCTGAACCGACACTAAGCGGATCGGACAAGCAGCGTCAACAGCACCGCTCCGATTCAAACGCCGGGCGCGGGGCATGGCGAAAATTCCACCAATCCAACCGGGTGCTCTGTGATGCGATTCGCAGGTGCATGTGCGTTCGCTGCGTGTCGCTGCGCATCATGCGTCGACGTTGCAGCATGCGATTGCGCGAAACCCGGCGATGCATCGCCAGGGTGCGGACACGGGACCGGATGGGGGAGGACGCACGGAAGGCCGGACGCGCGCGGCGCCGGGCCCGCGGAAGGGTCAGAACATTCCGGTTTCGAGCCGGGCGACCTCGGACATCATGCTGCGGTTCCACGGCGGGTCGAACACCAGTTCGACATCGACTTCGGCGACGGTCGGAATCATCTCGAGCTTGCCGCGCACATCCTCGACGAGGATCTCGCCCATGCCGCAGGCGGGTGCGGTCAGAGTCATCCGGACCTCGATCCGGCGCCGGTCATCCTCGCCGCGGACCACGGCCGCTTCATAGACCAGCCCCAGATCCACGATGTTGATCGGGATTTCCGGATCGAAACAGGTTCGCAACTGGGTCCAGACCAGCTTCTCGACCTCGTCGTCGCTGGCGCCTTCCGGCAGATCGATCGGCGGCGGCGGCTCCTTGCCGATGGCGTCCGCATCCTTGCCGGAGATGCGCATCAGATTGCCTTCCACGAAGACCGTCCAACTGCCGCCGAGCGCCTGGGTGATGTAGCCGACGCTGCCCGCGGGCAGGGTCACGGCCTCGCCCTGCGGCACCAGGACGGCATCGCAATCGCGCTCGAAACGGACGGGTTCGCTGCTGCGGGAATACACGGGATGGGAGGCGCGCCGCAGGTGCGGCATCGACGGGCAGAGGAAGGGGACGCGCATTGTACCGGACGGCATCGCGGATCGCTGACATATCCGCCGGCATGTCCGTGGGTTATAAAGGCCGGATTCGCCGGACTGGCCCGGCGATGCCGGATCGGGGGAGGTCCGGCATCGCGTCTTCCGACTCCTCATGGAGAACCACGCAATGTCACGAAACACCCACGCGCCGCGGTCCCCGCGCCGCGCCCCGCTGTCGCTCGCCCTGCTGATGGTGCTGGCCGCCTCGAGCGCCCTGCCCGCCCATGCGCAGGAACCCGCGGGGGAAGCGGACGAACTGGATCGCATCACCGTGACCGCGCAGAAGCGCGAACAGCAGATCCAGGAAGTGCCGATCTCGATCAACGCCTATTCCGGCGACTTCCTGCAGGCGCAGGGCATCCAGGACTACGGCGATCTCGGCACCCTCGTGCCGGGTCTGGAGGTGCAGACCCAGAGCGTGAGCAATCCCAGCATCTCGATCCGCGGCATCACCGCCGACCTCGACGACCCCACCCAGGAGCCGCGCATTTCGGTGTTCCAGGACGGCGTGTCGATCAGCCGCTCGCGCGGCTCCTCGGTCGAGATGTTCGACCTCGAGCGCGTGGAAGTGCTGCGCGGCCCGCAGGGCACCCTGTTCGGGCGCGCCGCCGAAATCGGCGCGATCCACCTGATCCAGAACAAGGCGCGCGAAGGCCGCTCCGGCGGATTCGAGTTCGGTCTCGGCACCGACGACCAGCAGCGCTTCACCGGCCACTACAACGGCGAGCTCACCGACGATATCCAGGGCCGCATCGCCGCGTTCTACGAGACCCGCGACGGCTACATCGAAAATCTGGATGGCGGCACCCTGCAGGGCAAGGACACCCGCGCGGTCCGCGGCGCGCTGCATTTCGACATCGGCGAGCGCAGCGGCATCGACGTGATCCTGAACTACCAGAAGGACCAGCCGCCGGGCACCGGTTTCCGCAGCATGGTCATTCCCAACCTCGAAGGCAGTCTCGACCCCTACACCGCCAATTCGCAGCGCGGCAACGGGCTGGGCACCAAGCGCGAGGTCTACGGGGCGACGATCCTCGGCGATTTCGCCCTGAACGACACCTGGTCCCTCTCCACCATCACCGGCTGGCGCCGCTACGACGGTCTCGACCGTTTCGATTCGGACGGCTCGCAGGCCGACCTGATCGAATTCGACGAAAACGCCTGGGGCCGCCAGTTCAGCCAGGAAGTGCGCTTCAACTTCGATGCCGGCGGCAAGTTCACCGGCTTCGTCGGCGCTTCGTATTTCGACGAAACCTCCAAACGCGATCTGCACTACCAGACCGACGAGCGGCAGATGTACGCGTTGCTGTCGCCGACGCTGAATGCGGCCAGCGGCGGCGCGCTGCCGATCATTCCGCTGCTGAATCCGAACCTCACGCCGAACACCACCAGCCCGATCTTCGGACTGCTGCCGTTCCCGCTCAATCCCGACCATCGCGAAACCTTCGGCAACGACGTCGAGATCCGCGCGTTCGAGCTGTTCGCCGACGGCACCTGGCGATTCAACGACCAGTGGTCGCTGACCCTCGGGCTGCGCGGCTCGCACGAATCGGTGGAATACGGGTACCACGCGGCAGCCGGCAACGGCTCGGGACTCGGCTACGTGGTGTCGGCGCGCGGCGGTCCGGCCTGCGCGCCGCTGACGCTGTGCACGAACTTCCTGTTCCCGGCCACG
>JAYRTK010000350.1:0-3455 GCA_041919595.1 Lysobacteraceae bacterium | reverse complement strand
AGTTCGTCGCGCACGATCTCGTCGGTCAGGATGCCGACGTGCTTCCAGCGCACGATGCCGTCGGCATCGACCAGGAAGGTTTCCGGCGCGCCGTAGATGCCGAAATCGATCGCGGTCTGACCTTCCTCGTCCGCCAGCACCAGCCAGTACGGATTGTTGAAGCGCTCCAGCCACGCCAGCGCATCGGCGCGTTCGTCCTTCCAGTTGTAGCCGATCACGCGCACGCGCTTGGTCTCGGCGAACCGGGTGACCACCGGATGTTCGTCGCGGCAACCGGGGCACCAGCTGCCCCAGACGTTCAGCACGTAGGGCTGCCCGCGCAGATCCTGCGAGGACACGATGCGTCCGGGTTCGTGCAGTACCGGCAGCGCGAACGTCGGCGCGGGTTTGCCGATCAGCGGCGACGGCAGCGCGTCGCGATCGCCACGACGCGACATCCACACGCCCGCGGCCATCAGCGCGGCGATCAGCAGGAAGGCGATGAAGGGAAGCCAGCGTTTGGCGCTCATCCGTCGGTGTCTCCCGGCGCACTGGGCAGGATGTCGTCGGCATGCGGATCGGCGACGTCGCCGCCCTGGCGCGGTGCCCGTGAAGACTGCGCGAGCGCCGACAGCGTCGTTTCGTGAGCGCTTTCGGCATGCGACCTGCGGAATCGCCGATCCACCGCGGTCACGAACGCGCCCAGCGCCATCAGCAGCGCGCCGACCCAGATCCAGCGGATGAAGGGTTTCACCTGCACGCGTACCGCCCAGGCGCCGCCACCCAGCGGTTCACCCAGCGCGACGAAGACATCGCGGGTCACGCCGGGACGGATGCCGGCCTCGGTCATCACCTGGCCGCCGCTGGCGTACTGGCGTTTTTCCGGATGCAGCGTGGTGACCCGACGGTCGTCGCGGAAGATTTCGACGCTGCCGCGATTCGCGAGGTAATTGGGGCCCTGCAACTGCCGCACACCGTCGAAGCGGAAGCTGTCGCGGCCGAGCGTGAGCGTCTGCCCGGGCTTCATCGCGATCTCGCGCTGCTGCAGTTGCGCCTCGACCAGCAGCGCTCCGACCAGGAACACCGCGATGCCGGAGTGCGCGAGCGTCATGCCGGCCATTTCCGCGGTGAAGCGGCCGCCCTGGCTGCGTACACGCTGCCAGACGAAGCGCGCGGTACCGAGACCCACCCACAACGCGCCGGCGACGCCGGCCGCGGTTTTCAGCGGGCCCTGCGGCGCCTGGAACCAGGCGATCGCGGCCGCGACCAGCGCCAGGGCGGCCCACGGCAACAGCAGACGCAGCGGACGCCCGAACTGGTCGCGCTGCCAGCGGATCAGCGGACCCAGCGGCAGCAGCAGCACGATCGGCGTCATCAGCACGATGAACAGCAGCGAGAAGTACGGCGGACCGACCGAGATCTTGTCGGCGCTGCCGAGCGCATCCAGCAGCAGTGGCCACAGGGTGCCGATCAGCACCATGGCGCAGGCGGCGGTGAGGAAGACGTTGTTGATCAGCAGCAGCGCTTCGCGCGAGGCGCCGGCGAACGGTTGGCCGCTGTCGGCCTCCGGCGCACGCAGCGCGTACAGCAGCAGCGACGCGCCGATCACGAGGCCGAGGAAGATCAGGATGAACAGGCCGCGCCCGGGATCCGCGGCGAACGCATGCACGCTGGTCAGTACGCCGGAGCGGACCAGGAACGTGCCGAGCAGCGACAGCGAGAACGCGGCGATCGCCAGCAGCAGGGTCCAGCTGCGGAAGCTGCCGCGCTTTTCGGTGATCGCCTGCGAATGCAGCAGCGCGGCGCCGGCCAGCCAGGGCATGAAACTGGCGTTCTCGACCGGATCCCAGAACCACCAGCCGCCCCAGCCGAGTTCGTAGTACGCCCACCAGCTGCCGAGCGCGATGCCCAGGGTCAGGAAGCCCCACGCGACATTGGTCCAGGGGCGTGTCCAGCGCAGCCAGCTGGCGACCATGGCCTGCGACGACGATCCGCGGTCGAGCAGCGCGGCGATCGCGAAGGCGAACGGCACCGCGAAGCCGACGTAGCCCATGTACAGCATCGGCGGATGCACGATCAGGCCGAAATCCTGCAGCAGCGGATTGAGGTCGCGGCCTTCGGCGGAGGCCGGCAGCACGCGCTCGAAGGGATTGCTGGTGAAGATCAGGAAGGCGAGGAAGCCGACACTGATCGCGCCCATCGTGCCCAGCACCCGCGCCACCACCGGCTCCGGGAGCCGGCGCGAGAACGCCGCCACCGCCGCGGTCCACAGCGCCAGGATCAGCGTCCACAGCAACAGCGAACCTTCGTGCGCGCCCCACACCGCGGAATAGCGGTACATCATCGGCAGCAGCGAATTGGAGTTCTCGGCGACGTAGCGCAGCGAGAAGTCCTGGGTCACGAATCCGGCGGTGAGGATCGCGAACGCGAGTCCGACCAGGACCAGTTGCGCCCAGGCCGCGGGTCGCGCCACCGCCATCCACGGCGCGAGGCCGCGCTGGGCGCCGATCAGCGGCAGCAGCGTCTGCAGCGCCGCGATCAGCAGCGCGAGGATCAGGGCGACCTGGCCGAACTCCGGAAGCAGATGCATGCGCGGTCAGTATCCCTTGGCGGGCGCGTCGGCGGCGGCCGGTGCCGGTGCCGGCGTCGCTTCGACGCCGTGCTTCTTGTGCGCCAGTCCCATCTTGTCGGCGACTTCCTTCGGCACGTAGGTCTCGTCGTGCTTGGCCAGCACCTGCTCGGCGACGAAGACATCGCCCTGCATGCGGCCGGTGGCGACCACCGCCTGTTTTTCGCGGAACAGATCCGGGAGGATGCCGGTGTAGCGCACCGGCAGTTCGGCGTCGCCGTCGGTCACCCGGAAGTGCGCTTCCATCGAGCCTTCCTCGCGCTTGAACGAGCCGGCCGCGACCATGCCGCCGAGCCGGAACACGCTGTCGCCGGTCAGCACGCGGGCACCGGCATCGCCGCGCAGCACTTCGCCCGGCGTGTACAGGTAGGCGACGTTGCGCTGCAGCGCCAGGATCACCAGCGCGGTCGCGGCCACGGCCGCGGCGAGCACGGCCAGCACCAGCCACAGCCGGCGTTTGCGGGAGGGATTCATCGTTGCAGCTCCGTGGGGAGGGGCGCGGCCCTGGCGGACGACCGCCTGGCGCGCAGGCGCGCATCGCGCAGGATGCGGCGGATGCGCAGGGCGGGGACGATCATGTCCCACAACAGCACGATCGCGAAGATCGCGTAGGCGGCGGCGACGTATCCGGCGTAGCTCATGACGCATCCTCCGTGGCGGCAGCGCGCGCGCGCACCCAGTCCTTGGCGGACTCGCGGTCGAGATTGTCGGCGCGCGCCCGCAGCAGCAGCGAACCGAGGAACCAGAACTTGGTGCCGATCACCATCGCGATGAGCGGCGGAAACATGCTCGGATCCATGCTCGACTCGCCGAACACGCGGATGGTCTGGCCCTGGTGCAGGGAGTT
>JAYRTK010000349.1:0-3462 GCA_041919595.1 Lysobacteraceae bacterium | reverse complement strand
ACTGCGGTCGATCAACAGCAGCTTGAGCAGGACCACGCCCATCAGCACCGCACCCGCGCCCCACAACAGGCGATCGCCGCGCCGCGAGCCGAAGATCCAGCCGAGCACGCCGAGCACGCTCCAGACCACGGTCAGCGCGGTCTGCACCACGTTGTCGTCGAGCATCGACGGCGACCACGATGCGCCCCCCCAGTGATGCGCCGCGCGCAGGGTGGCGAAGGTGATCCACACGAACGCGGCCAACGCGAACACCGGCACGCCGGTCGGCGCGCGGCCCTCGCCGCGGCCGGACCAGACCGCCTGCGCCAACAACGCGAGCGTCGCCATCTGGAACAGTTCCAGCGGGTTGACCAGGGCCAGCCAGGGCAGCGGCGCGCTGTCGCCCGGGAAGAACAGCGACAGGACCCAGCCGAATCCGAGCACGCACACCGCCGACCACCACAGCGGACGACGGTAGTCCTCGAAGCGCTCGGCCAGCGGCGGCGCCACCCGTGCAGGCTGCAACTGCAGCGCGGCGGCGAGGACCAGCACCGGCAGACCCAGGGCGACCAGACGCCAACCGTCGCCCATCCGCTCCGGCGCGAACGCGGACGGATCGAAATCGCCGGTCCCCGAGCGATACACGAGGTGGAACGCCGCGAGCGCCAGCGCCGCCACCCACGACCACAACCAGCCGCCATGCGCGATCAGGCGCACGCCGGTGCCCGCTTCGCGCACGCAGACCAGCGTGCGCCAGCCGAGCACCGCGAACAGCGCCCAGGTCGCCGCGCCCCATTCGCCGAAGGGATGCTGATGTTCCGCGGACTGCGCCATCGCGAACGGCACGCCCAGCAGCAGCGCGACGGCGGCGGTCGCGCCGAACACCGGCATGTCGTCGAGGCGGCGGCGCACTTCGGCGGTGAGCCAACCGGTCGCCAGCAGGAACGCGAACAGCGCATCGACCCGCCGCTGGTACGGCATGTGATCGAAGATTTCCTGCGCACCGGCGAAGGTCCACCAGCCGAGCCCCCACAGCGCGAACAGCGCGACGATGCCGCCGTCGTGCTCGCGGCGATAGCTCCACGCAGTGGCGAAGCCGGCGATCGCGATCAGCAGCGCGCTCATGAACGCCGGGTTGGCGATCGGCGTCGACGCGGTGGCCGCAGCCATCGCCGAGAACCCGGTGCTCATGCCACCGATCCCGGCGACATAGGCCGCCGCCGCGGCAAGCTGCAGCAGCAGACCGGACCACTGCGGCAGGCGCCGCCCCTGGCGCACACCCAGCCAGACCAGCGCCGCGCCCTCGAGTGCGAACACGCTGGCGGTGGCCCGTGCCGACAGCGCCAGCGGCACCGACAGCGTCGAGAAGCCGACCGCGAGCACCGCATAGGTGTCCACCAGCGACGCGAAGCGTTCGCGACCGCGCAGCGCCGCGGCGAGCACTGCGTAGATCGCGGCGGCGCCGAGCGCCGACAGCGCCAGCGGCATGCGGCTGTCATCGAATGCGCCACCCTGCAGCAGACCGGCCTGCAGCGCGAACGCCACCAGCGGCGTGCCGAACACCAGCGTGCCGTCGACCAGCCCGTGCAGATTGCCGCCGTGTCCCTGCGCGTGCCGCCGGTGCGCGTAGAACACCGGAATCAGCAGATACAGGGCGAAGAACAGCAGCAGGAAAGGTTCGGTGCTGGCGAATTTCTCCGGCCGGTAGTCGAGCACGCCCCAGAGCGTGCCGATGCCGAAGGTGAAGACGAAGCCGAGCAGGTTCAGCAACCGCCACGGACGGTTCCAGGCGATGCCGAAAATGCCGAGATTGAGCACCGCGTAATACGAGAACAGCGCGACGTGGTTGCCGCTGCCGGTGGACAGCCAGATCGGCGCGAGGAATCCGGCGAGGATGCCGAAAACCGCCAGCGACAGCGCGTTCTGCAGCACCGCAAGGACGCCGAGACCGGCGACGAGGGCGATGGTGATCGCGAAGGCCGGTCCGGCCTCGATCAGGCCGTAGAGCTTGAACGCGGCGAACGTGACCAGCATCAGGACGCCGATGGCGCCGCCCTGCAGGGACAGCGCGAACGAGCGCCGCGTCTCGCGCTGGCGCCAGGCGAACACCAGCCCGCCGATCGCGGCGAAGGCGATGCCGGCGAGACGCAGCTCGATCGGTACCCGCACCCAGCCCTGATCGTTGGCGTATTTGAGCAGCGCGGCGACGCCGGCCAGCAGCACCAGCATGCCGATCTTCACCGGCACGTTGCCTTCGGTGAACCAGCGGCGGACGCCGCCCAGGGCATCGCCGATCGGATCCGACGGCGGCGGCGCCGGACGTTGCGGTCGCGGCGGCGGCACGGACGCGCCGGTCGCGGCGCCCTGCGCCGATGCGGCCGCGGCCCGGGGACGTTCGCCCGACAGCGGCGGCAGCGGCGGCGGTGCCGCCGGGGCGTGCGCGGATTGCGCAGGCACCTCCTCGGGCACCTCGAAACGCGCGCGGCCGGTGATCGGCTGCGGCGACGGCGCGACCGGAGGCGGCGCGATCGACGCGGGCACGTCGACGTCGGCGGTCACGCTTGGCGGTGGCGGCGCGGCGGCCGGCTGCGGTCCCGGCGGCGCCTCGACAGGCGAAGCCGGTTCGGCCGAAGGCGACGCCGCCCGCGCGGCGGCCGGGGCCTGCGCGGCGCGGGCCTCGACGCCGAGCACCTTCGCCTGCAGACGCTGGACATCGCGCTCCAGGGCCTCGATGCGGGCCTTGGCGTTCGCGATCTTCACCAGCGCCACCACCAGCAGGAGGGGCACGGACAGGACCGCCAGCCCGATCAGAATCAGAAAACCGGCCAGATCGTCATTCATCCGCTGCCGCCCTCATGCGGCCTTTACTCCGTCCATCACCCCCGGCGCACGAGCAGACCGGGACCGGACGGACACGCCCCGCAGCCTTCCCCATGCGGCAGGGAAATGCAACCGCCACCGCCGGCCGTAGTGCCGACGAGGGCTGCCGGTATCGTCGATCGATACCGGCGTCATCCGTCGTCGTCGGCGAAATCCCGCGTCCCTCCGGCGGAACGCGTGCCGGAACATGCGCGTCCGGCCGCCTCGCCCGCGGACCGTCGACAGCCCCGTGCTGCGTCGAGGCGTGGATGTTCGCTTGATGTTCACCTTTCGTAGGCTGGGCGCTTTGCGGCCAGCTTGGGTATCTCGGCGATGAGGCGGTCGATGACCCCGCCGACGGCCCTGTCGATGGGCGCCACGGGCATCACGCCTTTCGCAGTCATTGATCCCCCGAAACAACACGGCCCCGCGATTGCGGGGCCGTGCGAGGTACTGCGGGAAGACGCGGGCGGTTACTTGCCGGCGACGACCTTCACCATTTCGAGACACTTGGTGGAGTAGCCCCATTCGTTGTCGTACCACGAGACGATCTTGATGAAGGTGCCGTCGAGGGCGATGCCGGCGTCGGCGTCGAAGATCGAGGTGCGGGTGTCGCCGCGGAAG
>JAYRTK010000348.1:0-3466 GCA_041919595.1 Lysobacteraceae bacterium | reverse complement strand
TTCACCGGTTTGCCGGCGGCGCAGACCTTCCTGATGAAATCGGTCTGGCGCACGAGGAACGCCGGCGTCTGCAGCACGTCGACCACGCTCGCCACTTCATCCATCGGCGTATATTCATGTACGTCGGTCAGCACCGGCACGCCGATCTGGCGTTTCACTTCGGCCAGCACGCGCAGGCCTTCCTCCATGCCCGGGCCACGGAAACTGGTGCCCGAGGTGCGGTTGGCCTTGTCGAAGCTGGACTTGAAGATGAAGGGAATGCCGAGCGCGGAGGTGATCTCCTTCAGCTGTCCCGCGGTGTCGAGCTGCAACTGCTCGGATTCGATCACGCAGGGGCCCGCGATCAGGAAAAAGGGCCGGTCGAGGCCGACTTCGAAGCCGCAGAGTTTCATGGTGCGACGATCCCCCGTTGGATCATGACGTAGGACAGGACGGCGGCGCCGACGAGACTGGCGAGCCCGACCCAGAAATAGCGGCGCACCCAGCGGACCGGGGCACCACCGGAGAAAACGCAGAACCAGCCGACCACCGGAACCAGGAACGCGAAGATCGCCATCGCGACGGCCCGCCCTTCCCGCCCGCGCTCCCGGGCGATGCCGATCGCGCTGAGGGTACCGACGACGTACACGAAGAACAGCAGCGCGATCGCCAGCGAAATCAGGGTGACGAAGGCCAACGCCAGCGCCGACGACACGGGGTCCTGGTTCATGCCGGACACCCGGGCGGCGCGATGCGGGTCGCGCTCACGCGCTCGCTTCCTTCAACAGCTTGCCGCCGGCCTTGCGCTCGCGCGCGGCGCGGATGAAGCCGATGAACAGCGGATGGCCATGGCGCGGCGTCGACAGGAATTCCGGATGCGCCTGACAGGCCAGGAACCACGGATGCATCGACTGCGGCAGTTCGATCATCTCCACCAGCAGGTCGTCCATCGACTTGGCGGAAATCACCAGGCCGGCGTCCTCCAACTGGGTGCGGTAGCGGTTGTTGAATTCATAGCGATGACGGTGGCGTTCGCCGACCACGTCCTTGCCGTACATCCGATGCGCCAGCGTGCCGGGCCTGATCCGCTGTTCCTGCAGGCCCAGGCGCATGGTGCCGCCGAGATCGCTCTTCTCGCTGCGACGCTCGACCTCGCCGGTGGCGGTGCGCCATTCGGTGATCAGGCCGATGACCGGATGCGGGCTCCGGCGGTCGTTCTCGGTGCTGTTGGCGTCGGCGAGACCGGCGACATGGCGGGCGTAATCGACCACCGCCGCCTGCATGCCGTAACAGATGCCGAAATACGGCACCCCGCGCTCGCGTGCGAACCGTGCGGTCAGCACCTTGCCCTCGAACCCGCGATCGCCGAAACCGCCGGGCACCAGAATGCCATCCACGCCGGCGAGGATGGCATCCGCGCCCTCGCGCTCGATGTCCTCCGATTCCAGCCACTTCAGGGTCACCCGGGTCCGCTGGCGCAGACCGCCGTGTTTCAGCGCCTCGGCCACCGACTTGTAGGCGTCCTGATGGTCGACGTACTTGCCGACGACCGCGATCGTGACCTCGTCGATCGGATGCATCGCGGCGTCGACCACGGCCAGCCATTCCGACAGATCGGCATCGGTCGCGGCCTTCGCTTCGAGATGCAGGCGTTCGACCACGATCTGATCGAGCCCCTGCTGGTGCAACCACATCGGGATCCGGTAGATGTTGTCGAGATCGACGGCGGAGATGACCGCCTTCTCCGGCACGTTGGTGAACAGCGCGATCTTGCGCCGTTCGCCGTCCGGCAAAGGCTGTTCGCTGCGGCACAGCAGCACGTCGGGCTGGATGCCGATCGAGCGCAGCTCCTTCACCGAATGCTGGGTCGGCTTGGTTTTCAGCTCGCCGGCGGCAGCGATGTACGGCACCAGGGTGAGATGCATGAACAGCGCCTTCTCGGCGCCGCGTTCGGTGCGGATCTGGCGGATGGCTTCGAGGAACGGCAGCGATTCGATGTCGCCGACGGTGCCGCCGATCTCCACCAGCGCCACGTCGTAGCCTTCGGTGGCGGCGTCGATGCAGCGTTTGATCTCGTCGGTGATGTGCGGAATCACCTGCACGGTGGCGCCCAGGTAATCGCCGCGGCGCTCCTTGCGGATCACCGACTCGTAGATCTTGCCGGTGGTGATCGAATTCTTCCCGGACAGGCGGGTGTTGACGTAGCGCTCGTAGTGGCCGAGGTCGAGATCGGTCTCGGCGCCGTCGTCGGTGACGTACACCTCGCCGTGCTGGAACGGGCTCATGGTGCCCGGATCGACGTTGATGTAGGGGTCGAGCTTCATCATCGTCACCCGCAGACCGCGGGTTTCGAGGATGGCGGCCAAGGAGGCGGCGGCAATGCCTTTGCCGAGCGAGGACACCACGCCGCCGGTGACGAAGACGAGGGGAGTCGCGGAGCTGGGGGAGTTCATGGCGGCAGCGGGTCGCTGGAAAGCCACAGTCTACCGGGAAGCCGCGCCCCCGGCGACCCCTGATCCGCGCCCGGTTTCCGCAATTAATTGATTTTCAAGGAAAAGAAAAACGCCCCGCGAGCGGGGCGTCGACATGCGGCACCGACGTGTGGAGTCAGATCTCCTCTTCTTCCTCCCGTTCACGCTCGGGATCCCTGCGCGGGGCGTCCTTGTCGCGCTTCGGTTTGCGGGCCTCGGCCTTGCGGGCCGCTTCGGCCTTCGCGGCGGCGGCGGCCTGTTCGCGACGCTTCGCGGCCTCGGCCTCGGTTTCGGACCCGTCCTGACCCACGGCGGTCTGCGACGGCGGGGCCGGCGGCGGCTGGGCGGCGGCGGCACCGGCCATCGCCAGCGCGGCGAAGGCCATCGGTGCGAGGAGAGTGGCGGAGAAACGTCGGAGGTTCATGGTCTGCAGGTCGGGTCGGCGCCGGGAGCGGCGGATGCGGACGAACGGGCGCACCATAGCGCCCCCCAGCCCGCCGCAACATGAACCCGGGCCACCCTCGCCCACCTCCGGCTGAACGGCTTGACCCCGCACCGCCGGCCCGCCAAGCTCCCCGACTTTCTCGACCCGTCCCGAGGCCTCCCATGACCCTGCCGCGCCTTCTTCTCGCCTGTCTGCTGCTGGGCGCGAGCGCCCTGACCGCCGCCGCCGATACTCCGGTGCGCCGTCCGATCGCCGAGGTCAACATCAACGAGTTCGTCCGCGACATCCAGCGCAGCAGCCCGGACGAAAACCGCTTCGACATCGTGTGGTGGATGCCGTCGGAGTTCTGGGCCCGCTCGATGGCCGGCCAGGCCCCGGAAGCCGACATCAGGGAAGTCCGCGACCTGTTCGACAAGTACGTCGTGGTGGCGGTGGTCGACGGCGAGATCGGTGCGCTCGGGATGAAGGCCTACACCAGCGAAGCCGATCTGCGTTCCACCCTGCGCCTGATCGACGCCAAGGGACAGCGCGTCGCGCCGATCGCCGCCGACAAGGTCGACCAGCGCCTGAC
>JAYRTK010000347.1:0-3472 GCA_041919595.1 Lysobacteraceae bacterium | reverse complement strand
TGTGCATACTCGGGCCGGCGGGGGGGCGGGGGCGGGCCGAGCGGCCGGCCCCCCCCCCGGGGCCCGGGTCGACCCGAAGCGCGTGCCTCGGGGTTTGCAGGGAATGACGTTGCCGTTCGGGTCGCGGCAGGTCGCGGTGCGGGTCCCCCCTCGCCGCTGACGGTGCCGTCGCAGTTGCGGATGAAGAAGCCTACCGACGCTGCCGTTGGCACCGCTCCGCTGCGCATCGGCGTCGGAGAGGGGGAGCGAAGGCGGCGGAGAGGTGGCGCGGGGGCCGGATTACCGGCGGGCGTCGATCAACGCGGCGATGCGTTCGCGGAGACGGGCGAAGCGGTCGAGGCGTTCGGCCATCGCCTTGCGGACCTTCGCCTGGTCCCCGGGCGACAGCGATTCGTACAGATCGAGCTGGCGATCGCGCAGCGCGCGCGCTTCGGCCATGTGCGCATCGACCTTGCGCTGCGACTCGCGACTGAAGGCGCGCAGATCGGGGGCGGGCTGATCGAGCAGGGCGCGGAATTCGCCGAAGCCGTCGCGCAGATCGTCGCGGCCGACCGTGCGCAGGGCGATGGATTCGGCACGCAGGGCATCCCACTGCCCGGCGTGGGACGGCGCGATGCCGAGTTCGGCCGCGGTCGGCGGCAACATCGCCTGCTCGCGGGCGAGGCGCGGGGCGGAGAGGGCGGTGGTGGTGGCGAGGGCGATGGTCAGGCCGGCGGCGAGGAAGAACCTGTGCTTCGGTTTCATGCGGCACCTGTGCGGTTGCGTCGGGGTGGCGCCAGCGTGCGTCGCGGGCCGGCGGAAGGCGTGTCCATCGCACGTCGGAATGCGAACGGAGGTGTCGCTTTCCCCAGCCGGACACATCCGTTCACAATCGGGTCGCTCCGCCGGCGCCGCGAGACCCCGCGGCGGCTTGCCGGCGGCCCGGCTGCGGCGACAATGGCGTCATGCCGAACGCACTCGACGCGCCGACCACCGCGATGCCCATGCCCCGTCTGCTGGTGGTGGACGACGACGAACGCATGCGCGCGCTGCTGCTGCGCTATCTCGCGCAGCAGGGGTTCGAGACGCTGGCCGCGGGCGACGGGCGCGAACTCGACCGGCAGTTGTCGCGCCATCACGTCGATCTGATCGTGCTCGACCTGATGCTGCCCGGCGAGGACGGGCTGTCGATCTGCCGGCGCCTGCGCGGGCAGGGCGTGGAAACGCCGATCGTGATGCTGACCGCCAAGGGCGACGAGATCGACCGCATCGTCGGCCTGGAAATCGGCGCCGACGACTATCTGCCGAAACCCGGCAATCCGCGCGAACTGGTCGCGCGCATTCGCGCGGTGCTGCGTCGGGGCCGGCCCGTGCCGGGCGCGCCGAAGGAAGCGGGTGGCCGGGTCGCGTTCGGGCCCTGCACGCTGGATCTGGGCGCGCGCACGCTGCATCGCGACGGTCGCGAACTGCGCATGACCACCGGTGAATTCGCGGTGCTCGCCGCGCTGGCGCAGCGCCCGCGGCAGGCGCTGACCCGCGACCAGTTGATGAGCGCCGCGCGCGGCCGCGAGCACGATGCCTTCGATCGCAGCATGGACGTGATGATCAGCCGCCTGCGCAAACTCATCGAGGACGATCCCAGGCATCCGCGCTGGCTGCAGACGGTGTGGGGCACCGGCTACGTCTTCGTGCCGGAGGAAACGGGGTGACGCCGCGTCGGCTCCAGGCGCGGCTGGTCCTGCTGTTGACCGTGGTCGTGGTCGCCGCGCTGGCCGCGGCCGCGGCCGCGTTCGGTCTGTCCACGCGCGAGAGCGGCGCGACCCGCGCCGCGCGCGCGCTGCACGCGCAGGTGCTCGCCGCGGACGCGCTGCTGGCCGTGCAGGATCCGGCCGCCGCCCGGGCCGGACTGCGCACGTTGGAGATGACATGGCGTGCGGATCCGCCGGCCGGCGAACGGCCGACGCTGCCGGTGCTCAAGCGTCTGGAGGCCCGGCTCGCCGCGCGTCTTCCCGGGCGTCCGCTGCGCCTCTCGGGCGCGCCGGCGCAGCTGTGGGTGCAGGCGCGGCCGCCGACCCGCGGCTGGATCGGCATTCCGGTGCTCGGCGGCCCCGAACCCCTGCGTCGCGGGCTGGTGCTCTCGTTGATCGCGATCGGTGCGCTGGTGCTCGCCGCCTCGGCATTGTTCGCGCGCAGCCTCGTGCGCCCACTGCGCCGTCTGGCCGACGCCGCGCCCGGGATCGTCGCCGGTGAACCGCCGCCGGCGCCGCCGCGATTCGCCAGCGCCGAGATTCTCGAACTGCAGCGCGCGCTGGCCGATGCCGCCGAACGTACCCGGGCCGCCGCGCGCGACCGCGAGCTGATGCTGGCCGGGATCTCGCACGACATGCGCACGCCGCTGGCGCGGCTGCGCTATGGGCTGGCGCTGGACGACGGCGGGGATGCCGCCATCCGTGGCGGCATGGAGCGCGATATCGACGAACTGGACGCGATCGTCGGTCAATTCATCGACTATGTCCGCGATGGGCGCGATGAGCCGGTGGTGGTCGTGGATCTGGCCGCGCAGCTGCGTGCACTGGCGGAGGACGAGGCCCGGCTGGGACGGTCGTGGTCGCTGACCGTGCCGGAGGTTGCGACCCTGCCCGGTCGGCCGCTGGCCCTGCGACGGGCGCTGGCCAATCTGTTCGACAACGCCGCGCGTCACGGCACCGCGCCGTTCGAAGCCGTGCTGGAGGCGGACGACGCATGCTGGCGATTGCGGGTGGCGGACCACGGTCCGGGGGTGCCCGAGGCGGCGCTGGCCGGTCTGGGCCGGCCCTTCCATCGGGTGGACCGGGCCCGTGGCGGCCCCGGCAGCGGACTCGGGCTGGCCAGCGTGGCCCGGGTCGCGGATCTGCATGGCGGCGCGCTGCACCTGCGCAATCGCGAGGGGGGTGGGCTGGAAGCCGAATTGCGGCTTGGCCGACGGCCTGCCTGAGGCCGAGGCGAAGCCGTCGGCGGTGCGCGGTTTTCCGCCGCAGCGGTGCGGCCCGGGCGCGGGTCGGGGGCTTGTGGCAGAATTCCCGGCTTCGTCTCGCTCGAACTCCGCCGCCGATGTCGGTTTCCGTCCCGTCCGTCCAGGTCCGTTTCCGCCACCCGCGTGGCGTCCGCTGACATGGCCGATCGCACCGGACATCTGCCCCGCACTCCGGGGCGCATCCTGAAGGCGGCGAAGTGGTCGTTCCAGGGGCTGCGTGCGGCCTGGCTGCACGAGTCCTCGTTCCGTCTCGAGGTCTACCTGCTGGCGGTGCTGGCGCCGCTGGCCTGGTGGCTGGGCGGCACCCCGGTGGAGCGCGCGTTGATGATCGGCAGTTGCCTGCTGGTGTTGTCGGCGGAGCTGCTCAATTCCGCGGTCGAGGCGGTGATCGAGCGTTACGGACCCGAATTCCACGAGCTGGCCGGCCGGGCCAAGGACATGGGCTCTGCAGCGGTGTTCGTGCTGATGATGAACGTCCTG
>JAYRTK010000346.1:0-3474 GCA_041919595.1 Lysobacteraceae bacterium | reverse complement strand
CGCGATCCTGGCCGCGCTGCACCAGCGCGAACGCACCGGCGAGGGACAGACGATCGAGGTGAGCCTGTTCGACACCCAGATGCAGGCGCTGGCCAACATCGTCTGCAGCGTGCTGTTCACCGGCGACGACGCGCGCCGCTGCGGCAACGCGCATCCGACCATCGTGCCCTATCAGAGCTTCGCGGCGCGCGACGGCGCGTTCGTGATCGCCTGCGGCAGCGACGCGCTGTGGGAACGGCTGTGCATGCTGATCGGACATCCCGAATGGCGCGACGACCCGCGTTGCGCGACCAACCCCGCGCGGGTCGCCCATCGCGACTGGCTGGTGCCGGCGCTGGCGGCGTGTTTCGCCGACGACACCGTCGCCGCCTGGGTCGCGCGCTGCGAAACCGCGGGCATTCCGGCGGCACCGGTGAACGGCGTGCGCGACGCGGTGTTCGGCGAGCTCGCCACCGCGCGCGGCCTGCGCATCGAAGCCGATGGCATTCCGATGATCGCCAGTCCGCTGCGGATGTCGGCTTCGCCGATGGCGTCGCCGCAGCGACCACCGCATCTGGGCGAACACACCGACGCGATCTGCGCGGCCCACGGCATCGATGCGGATGCGCTGCGCGCCGCGGGTGCGATCGCGTGAACGCACCGCCTCCGGACAGCCGCACGGACGGCCATGCGAATGCCCCCTGGGACGGCCTGCTCCTCGGCGCCGCCCTGGCCACGCTCGACGGCGAGGACTACGGCGCGATCCCCGACGGCGCGCTGGGCTGGAAGGACGGCCTGCTGACCTTCGTGGGCCCGCGCGCCGCACTGCCCGGCGACCCCGGATCGCTCGCCGATGCGGTCATCGAGGTCGAGGGCGGCTGGATCACGCCCGGGCTGATCGATTGCCACACCCATCTGGTCTTCGCCGGCGATCGCGCCCACGAATTCGAACGGCGCCTGCAGGGCGCGAGCTACGAGGACATCGCACGCAGCGGTGGCGGCATCGTGTCGACCGTCCGCGCCGTGCGCGCGGCGGACGAGGACGCGCTGCTCGCCGCATCGCTGCCGCGCGCGCAGGCGCTGCTGCGCGACGGTGCGACGACCCTGGAGATCAAGTCCGGCTACGGCCTCGACTTCGACAACGAGCGCAAGATGCTGCGCGTCGCGCGGCGGATCGGCGAAACGCTCGGCATCGCCGTGCGCACGACCTATCTCGGCGCCCACGCGCTGCCGCCCGAATTCGCCGGAAATGCGGACGGCTACATCGACGCGGTCGTCGACTGGCTGCCGCGCCTGCATGCGGAAGGGCTGGTCGATGCGGTCGATGCGTTCTGCGAGGGCATCGGCTTCACGCCCGCGCAGACGCGGCGCGTGTTCGAGGCGGCGCGCGCGCTGGATCTGCCGGTGAAACTGCACGCCGATCAGCTCAGCGATCTCGGTGGCGCGGCACTGACCGCGGAATTCTGCGGCCTCTCGGCCGATCACGTCGAATATACCGGCGAGGACGCGGTGCGCGCGATGGCCGCGGCCGGCACGGCCGCGGTGCTGCTGCCCGGCGCGTTCCACTGCCTGCGCGAAACCCGGCGGCCGCCGATCGACGCCTTCCGCGCCCACGGCGTGCCGATGGCGGTCGCCACCGACTGCAACCCGGGCACCGCGCCGCTGCTGTCGATGCGGCTGGCGATGTCGCTGGCCTGCACCCACTTCCGGCTGACGCCGGAGGAAGCGCTGCGCGGCACCACCGTGCATGCCGCGCGGGCGCTGGGGTTGTCCGACCGCGGCGCGCTGCGCCCCGGACTGCGCGCGGACTTCGTACACTGGGACATCCATCGTCCGGCGGAGCTGTGCTACTGGCTGGGCGGACCGGACGCCGCAGGCGTGTACGTCGGCGGACATCCCCGCGCGTGAGCGCGTCGCGCCAGGAACCGATCATATGCACGCCCGCATCGCCCTCTTCGTCGCCGCCTTCCTCGCCCAGATGCCGCCCGCCGTCGCCCAGGCGACGCCGGCAGCGCGCACCCTCGCCGAGGACGCGGTCATCGTCGACACCCACATCGACGCGCCGACCGAACTGCTGAAGGAATGGCGCGACCTGGCCGACGCACAGCCGCGCGAATTCGACTTCCCGAAAGCGCGCGCCGGCGGCCTCGACGTGGCGTTCATGTCGATCTACACCTCGCCCGGGCAGGACGCCGACGGGAGCGCCTACGCCACCGCCAACCGCATGATCGACGCGGTCGAGAAAATGGCGAACGACAATCCCGACAAGTTCGCACTGCTGCGCTCGCCGCGCGACGTCGAGCGGCTGCGCCGACGCGGTCTGGTGCTGCTGCCCATGGGCATGGAGAACGGCGCACCGATCGGCGACGACCTCGGCAAACTCGCGTTCTTCTTCGATCGCGGCGTGCGCTACATCACCCTCGCCCACAGCGGGAACAACCGCATCGCGGATTCGTCGTACGCGGCGGAGAAACGCTGGCAGGGCCTGAGCCCGTTCGGCCGCGAGGTCGTGGCCGAAATGAACCGGCTCGGCATGATGATCGATGTCTCGCATCTGTCCGACGACGCCATCGCGCAATCGGTCGAACTCAGCCGCACGCCGGTGGTCGCGACCCATTCGGCATTCCGCCATTTCACGCCCGGCTTCGAACGCAACCTCAGCGACGCACTGGCGCAGGCCATCGCCGCGAAAGGCGGCGTGATCCAGATCCCGTTCGGCAACGCCTTCGTCGATCCCGCATCGGCGGCGAAGACCCAGGCCTATTTCGTCGCGTACGCCGAATACGAACGCGCGCGCAGCGCCGGCCGCACCGCGCAGACGGTCGCCGAGTTCGACGCCGAATGGGACAAGGCCCATCCGCCGCTGCCGGTGAAGATCGACGCGGTGCTGGACCAGATCGACTATGGCGTGAAGCTGGTCGGCATCGAGCACGTCGGCATCGGCTCGGATTTCGATGGCGTCGGCGGCGCATTGCCCGAAGGCCTGAAGACCGTGGCCGATTTCCCGAACCTGATCGCGGGCCTGCAGGCCCGCGGCTACCGCGACGCCGACATCCGCAGGATCCTCGGCGGCAACCTGCTGCGGGTGTGGCGCCGGGTGGAAGCGCATGCGGCGCGCGCGGCGAAGATGCGCTGACCCGGCACCGTGCCCGACGGCGCCATCCATGACGGCGCGATCGGGCCATCGTTCAACCCCCGAAAACGCGAAACCCCGCCGGAGCGGGGTTTCGTCGCAGCGCCGGACGTTATCCGGTCACTCCTTCGCGACCTTCTTGGCCACGGCCTTCTTGGCGACCGGCGCCTTCGCGACCGGCTTGGCGACCTTCTTCGCGACCGGAGCGGCGGCGCCGGCGGCCTTCTTCAAGACCTGCGGACGGGCGTTGCCGTAGCTGGAGTTGTAACGCTTGCCTTTGGCGGTTTTGCGATCGCCTTTACCCATGACGGACTCCTGGATCTGCTGAAATGATGAGCGGGTGACGGATTGCCCGGCGCTGC
>JAYRTK010000345.1:0-3502 GCA_041919595.1 Lysobacteraceae bacterium | reverse complement strand
CGCGCATGGAAGCCTCCGACCTCGGCAGCGCCTACGGTGGCGACGTGCCGCGCTTCGGCCCCGACTACATCATCCCGCGCCCCTTCGATCCGCGCCTGCTCACGGTGCTGGCGCCGGCGGTGGCGCAGGCGGCGATGAACTCCGGGATCGCGCTGCGGCCGATCCTGGACATGCCCGCGTACCACGAAAAGCTGGCGCAGTTCATCTATCGCACCGGCCTGCTGATGAAGCCGATCTACGACCGCGCGCGCAGCGACCGCAAGCGCGTCGTGTACGCCGAGGGCGAAGAGGAAACCGTGCTGCACGCGGTGCAGACCGTGATCGACGAAGGCCTGGCGCGACCGATCCTGATCGGCCGCCCGGACGTGATCGACACCCGCATCCAGCGCCTCGGGCTGCGCATGCGCGTCGGCGAGGACTTCGATCTCACCAACATCAACGACGACCCGCGGTTCAACGAATACTGGCAGCAGTACCACGCGCTGACCGAACGTCGCGGCGTGACCCCGGCGGCGGCCAAGAACCTGCTGCGCTCGCGCCCGTCGCTGATCGCCGCGCTGATGGTCGAACGCGGCGAGGCCGACGCGATGATCTGCGGCCTGGTCGGACGCTTCCACAAGAAGCTCGGTTACCTGCGCAGCGTGTTCGACTTCGAGAAGGGCGTCACCGGCACCGCCGCGATGACCGGCGTCATCAACGACCACGGCGTCTGGTTCTTCCTCGACACCCACGTGCAGGTCGATCCCAGCGCCGAACAGATCGCCGAGGCCACGCTGCAGGCGACCTACCGCCTGCGCCTGTTCGGCATCGACCCGAAGGTCGCGCTGCTGTCGCATTCGAACTACGGCAGCCACGACAACCCCAGCGCCGCCAAGATGCGCCAGGCCTACCAGCTGATCCGCAAGCGCGCGCCGCGGCTGGAGGTCGACGGCGAAATGCAGGGCGACACCGCCTGGGACGAAAGCCTGCGCAAGCGGATGTTCCCCAACACCACGCTGCACGGCCGTCCCAACCTGTTCGTGCTGCCGAACCTCGACGCCGCCAACATCACCTACAACATGGTGCGGGTGATGACCGACGGCGTCGCCATCGGTCCGATCCTGATGGGCCTCGATCGTCCGGCCTACATCCTCACCCCGGCCTCCAGCCCGCGACGCGTGGTCAACATGACCGCGATCGCCGCCGTCGACGCGCAGATCCGCGCAGTGAGATACACCGCACCATAAAGGAGAAACGACATGCCGCAGGACATCAGAACACCAGCGATTCGCGAACGTTTCGTCTTGCTGCATTACCACATCTTCAAGAACGGCGGCTCCACGATCGATTTCACGCTCGATCGAAGCTTCGGCGATACCTTCGTCAACTTCCATGGCATGCACGACGACGCCGTTCTCTGCGCCGAGGACATCATCGGCCTGATCCGGGAACACCCGGAGATTTCGGCCATTTCGAGCCATCACATCCGCTACCCGCGGCCGCACGCCCGCGGCGTCGTGTTCTTCGACCTGTGCTTCGTGCGCCATCCGCTGTCGCGGATCCGCTCGCTGTACCACTACGGCCGCCGAACCGATCCCGACCACTGGCTCGCGCAGCTCGCGAATGCGCACGACGAAGCCGGCTTCGTCGCGCATCTGGTCGAACACCTGCCGCATACCCTGACCGACGTGCAGATCAACCACATCGCCAATGGCGGCGCCTTCGCCCGTGCCGCGGGCGAGCGCGACCTCGAACGCGCGATCGCGACGCTGGTCGAGATGTCGGTCCCGGGCGTGGTCGAACGCTTCGACGAAAGCCTCGTCGCCGGCGAGTTCTTCCTGCGTCCGGCCTTCCCCGCGATCGACTTCGCCTACGTCGCGCAGAATGTCTCCGCCCCCGACGGCCACCACCCGTCCGGCAACGACGATCTGCTCGATCATTGCTGCGAGGCTTGGGGCCCCGACACCTTCGACGCCGTGCTCGCCCTCAACACCTGGGACCTGCGCCTGCATACCGCCGCCTGCGACGAAGTCGAACGCCGCCTCGCGATGCTCCCGCAACGCGACACCCGCCTCACCGCATTCCGCGACCGCTGCCGCGCGCTTGCGGGCGGGTGAGCGCAACATCGCCGGATCGTTCGGTCCTGCCGCAACGGCCGAGGCCACCACGCCATCGTCGCGACTTCCGTCGCTCCTACAGTGGGCTGGCGATGGGCCACCGCCTGTCCGAAGCCTCCTGCAGGAGCAGTGGAAGTCGCGACCAAGCCACGGAACACCCGCACCCAGGCCAGCAACGCACCCGCAACGGCGGACCTGGCATTCCTGCAGCCCCCTGCAATCGAATTCCCACCCGGGCCCGCCCCACCGCACGCCCCCGTACGGGGCGCTGTCGGGGGCCGCTGCTAGAATCCGGACTCTAATCCCACACATCAGGACGCGGCCGGCCGGCCGCACGCGGAGCCCACGGCATGAGCTGGTTGAACGAACTGCTGCAGAACGACCCCGACCCCACCGAGACCCGCGAATGGGTCGAGTCGCTCAAGGCGGTCATCGACACCGACGGCCCCGGCCGCGCGCACCAGCTGCTGGAAGGCATGGTCGAACTGACCCGCCGCGCCGGCGCCCACCTGCCGTTCGCGCCGACCACCGAATACATCAACACCATCCCGTCGCATCTCGAACCTCGGATGCCCGGCGACCAGCACATGGAATGGCGGATCCGTTCGATGATCCGCTGGAACGCCATGGCCATGGTGGTGCGCGCCAACCGCAAGCCCGGCGACCTCGGCGGCCACATCGCCTCGTTCGCCTCGTCGGCCACGCTGTACGACGTCGGCTTCAACCACTTCTGGCGCGCGCCCAGCGCCGACCACCCCGGCGATCTCATCTGCGTCCAGGGCCACAGCTCGCCCGGCATCTACGCCCGCGCCTTCCTCGAAGGCCGCCTCACCGAATCGCAGATCGACCACTTCCGCATGGAAGTCGACGGTCGCGGCATCAGCAGCTACCCGCATCCGTGGCTGATGCCCGATTTCTGGCAGTTCCCCACCGTCTCGATGGGCCTCGGCCCGATCGGCGCCATCTATCAGGCGCGCAACTGGAAATATCTCGAAGCCCGCGGCCTGATGCCGAAGTCCGACCGCAAGGTCTGGTGCTTCATGGGCGACGGCGAATGCGACGAACCCGAAAGCCTGGGCGCGATCTCGGTCGCCGGCCGCGAAGGCCTCGACAACCTGGTCTTCGTCATCAACTGCAACCTGCAGCGCCTCGACGGCCCGGTGCGCGGCAACGGCAAGATCATCCAGGAACTCGAAGGCCAGTTCCGCGGCGCCGGCTGGAACGTCGTGAAGACGGTCTGGGGCAGCTACTGGGACCCGCTGCTGGCCAAGGACAACACCGGCCAGCTCAAGCGGCTGATGATGGAAACCGTCGACGGCGAATACCAGAACTGCAAGGCCTTCGGCGGCGCCTACACGCGCGAGCATTTCTTCGGCAAATACCCGGAGACCGCCGCGATGGTCGCG
>JAYRTK010000344.1:0-3503 GCA_041919595.1 Lysobacteraceae bacterium | reverse complement strand
GGCGGCGGGTGCCGCGGCAGCCTTGGCCGGCGCGGCGGGGGCGGCCGGTGCAGCGGCAGGCGCGGCGGCCGGCGCCGGAGCGGCGGCCACGGCGCCTTCCTCGATGATCGCGATGACCTGCTGACTGTTGACCGTCGCGCCTTCGGCGAACTTCAGTTCCTTGATCACGCCGTCGACGGTCGAAGGCACTTCCAGCACGACCTTGTCGGTCTCGAGGTCGACGATGTTCTCGTCGCGCCTCACGGCGTCGCCCACCTTCTTGTGCCAGGTGGCGATGACGGCGTCGGAGACGGATTCGGGAAGAACGGGAACCTTGATTTCGGTGGCCATGTTGGCGTCCTGACAGCGGTATTGAAAAGGTGAGCCGACGCCCGAGGGCGCCGGTGGGCAGCGTCACTCTTCGGCGTGATCGCCGCTGAGCGGATTGACCAGCGCATCGGCGATCAGCTTCAGCTGCTCTTCGACGTGATCGTTGAAATGACCGGCGGCCGGCGAGGGCGAACGGGCGCGACCGGCGTAGTGCAGGGTTTGCTTGCCCTGCAGGCAGAAGCGCAGGTGATGCTGGATCTGGTACCACGCGCCCTGGTTCTGCGGTTCTTCCTGGCACCACACGACCTGGGTCGCCTTCGGATAGCGCTTGAGTTCCGCGATCAGCTGCGCGCGCGGGAAGGGATACAACTGTTCGATCCGGATCAGCGCCACGTCCTTCTGTTCGCGCTTCTGCGCATCTTCCAGCAGGTCGTAGTAGACCTTGCCGCCGCAAACGACGACGCGCTTGACCGTCTTCGGGTCGGCGCTCGCGTCCGGGATCAGGTGCTGGAATCCGCCGTTCGCCAGTTCGTCGAGCGACGACACCGCGAGCTTGTGGCGCAGCAGCGACTTCGGCGTCATCACCACCAGCGGCTTGCGCGTCTTCATGCGCATCTGCCGGCGGATCATGTGGAAGGCCTGCGCCGGGGTGGTCGGGGTGCAGACGATCATGTTCTCCAGCGCGCACAGCTGCAGGAAGCGTTCCAGGCGCGCCGAGCTGTGCTCGGGGCCCTGGCCTTCGTAGCCATGCGGCAGGAACAACGCCAGACCGCACAGGCGGCCCCACTTGGCTTCGCCCGAGGACAGGAACTGGTCGATCACGACCTGGGCGCCGTTGGCGAAATCGCCGAACTGCGCCTCCCAGATGTCGAGGGTCATCGGGTCGGCGGTCGAGTAGCCGTACTCGTACGCCATCACCGCTTCCTCGCTGAGCAGCGAGTCGATGATCACCGCGTCTTCCGGGTTCTTCACCAGCTGCCGCAGCGGCATGTGGTCCACGTCGGTCTTCTGGTCGTGGAGGATCGCGTGCCGGTGGAAGAACGTGCCGCGACCGCAGTCCTGGCCGACCAGACGCAGGCGGTAGCCTTCGTCGAGCAGGGCAGCATAGGCGAGGTTCTCGGCGAAGCCCCAGTCGCCGGCGATGTCGCCCGCGGCCATCTTCCGGCGGTCGTCGTAGATCTTGGCGACGCGCGGATGCAGGGTGGCGTCGTCGGGCAGGGTATTGATCAGCGTCGCCAGTTCGTCCAGACGCTTGCGCGGGACCCGGGTGTCGACGCCGTCGCCGAGCTTCGCGGCGAGCAGCGGGCGCCAGTCGACGGCGTAGGCATCGGGATTGGCCGGCGCCAGCTCGGTGGTGACCACGCCGTCGTCGAGCTTCTGCCGGTAGACGTCGACCATCGCCTGGGCTTCGCCGTTCTCCAGCGCGCCGGTGGTGGTGAGGCGTTCCGCATACAGCTCGCGGGTGGTCTTGCGCTTGCGGATGGTCTGGTACATCAGCGGCTGGGTGGCCGCCGGTTCATCGGCTTCGTTGTGGCCGTGGCGGCGGTAGCAGACGAGATCGATGACCACGTCCTTGCCGAACTGCTGGCGGAAATCGAAGGCGAGTTCGGCGCAGAACGCCACCGCTTCCGGATCGTCGCCGTTCACGTGCAGCACCGGCGCGCCGACCATCTTCGCGACATCGGTGCAGTACAGCGTGGAGCGCGCGTCCTGGCGTTCGCTGGTGGTGAAACCGACCTGGTTGTTGATGACGATGTGGATCGTGCCGCCGACCGCGAAACCGCGGGCCTGCGACATCTGGAACAGCTCCATCACTACGCCCTGGCCGGCGAACGCTGCGTCGCCGTGCATCAGGATCGGCACCACCTGGCGGCGGGCCTTGTCGCCGCGGCGGTGCTGGCGCGAGCGCACGCTGCCGGCCACGACCGGGTCGACGATCTCCAGATGCGACGGGTTGAAGGCGAGGGCGAGGTGCACCGGGCCGCCCGGCGTCTGCACGTCGGCGCTGAAGCCCATGTGGTACTTCACGTCGCCGGCGTGGGCGCGGTCGTCGTGCTCGAATTTGCCCTCGAATTCGTCGAACAGCTTGCGCGGCGGCTTGCCGAGCGTGTTGACGAGGACGTTGAGGCGGCCGCGGTGGGCCATGCCCAGCACCACGTCCTTCACGCCGTCGCCGCCGGCGCGGCGGATCATCACGTCGAGCATCGGGATCAGCGCATCGCCGCCTTCCAGCGAGAAGCGCTTCTGGCCGACGTACTTGGTATGCAGATAGCGTTCCAGACCTTCGGCAGCGGTGAGGCGTTCGAGGATCCGGTGACGGTCGCCGTTGCTGCGGCCGTAATCGCCGCCGGCGGTCTCCAGACGCTCATACATCCAGCGACGCTGGTCGGCGTCGGTGATGTGCATGAACTCGGCGCCGATGCTGCCCGTATAGGTGGCCTTGAGTAGGGACAGCAGCGCGCGCAGTTTCATGCGCGGCTTGCCGGCGATGCCGCCGGTGCTGAATTCGTCGTCGAGATCGCGTTCGGTCAGGCGATGGAAATCCAGGCCCAGATCCGGTGCGTCCGGCTTCTCCAGCATCCCCAGCGGGTCGAGATCGGCGGCGAGATGGCCGCGTGAGCGGTAGGCGGTGATCAGGCGGCCGACCGAACGCTCGCGTTCGTCGCCGGGACCGGTCGAGGCGGCGACCAGACCGCGCGCGGCCTGGCGACCGGCTTCGGCGATGGCCTCGATGACCGCCGAGTGCGGCACGTCGCCGCCATCGCGACCGCGGATGCCGTCGAAATAGGCCTTCCATTTCGGACCGACGCTGTCGGGGGCGACCAGATACTGCTCGTAGAGGTCCTCGATGTAGGCGGCGTTGGCGCCGAGTTGCGAGGACTGCGAGAACTGCTTCAGGAGACTGTCCACTCGGAGATCACACTCGAATGTCGGGAAGTGCGGAGAAAGACGGGTAACCGATTGATCCGCCGGGAAAACCCCGGACGGCTCGACAGGTGGGCGAAAGGATCGGAATTATAGCCGCAGGGCTTGCCGCGGCGCACCACCGGATGCTGTCCGTGCACGGGCGGAGGCGCTTGGACCTTGGTCGTAGACCGGGGTGATGGCTCGGGCGCCGACGAGGGGGCGATGATGACCCGGTGATGGGCCGGGCATCCCGCGGCCGCCGGTCGACGCCGGGTCGACCCGGCGTC
>JAYRTK010000343.1:0-3521 GCA_041919595.1 Lysobacteraceae bacterium | reverse complement strand
GCACGCGAAGTTCGGCAGGCGCACCATGGCGCAGAACCTCGCGCCGACGATCGCCTACGCGCGCAATGGCCATCCGGTGCACGAGGTGATCGCGTACTACTGGGGCCGCTCGGTGCCGACGCTGTCGAAATGGCCGGGCTTCAAGGAACAGTTCACCCTCGACGGTCGTGCGCCGCGGCGCGGCGAGACCTGGCGCAATCCGAATCTCGCGAACACGCTGGAGAAGATCGCCCGCGGCGGTCGCGATGCGTTCTACACCGGCGACATCGCGCGCACCATCGACGCGTATTTCAGGGCCAACGACGGTTTCCTGCGCTACGACGACCTGGCCGCGCATCGCGGCGAGTGGGTCGAGCCGGTGAGCACGAATTACCGCGGCTACGACGTGTGGGAGCTGCCGCCGAACGGGCAGGGCATCGCCGCGCTGCAGATCCTCAATCTGCTGGAACCCTACGACCTGAAGTCCTACGGCTTCGGCAGCCCCGAGCACGTGCATCTGTTCGTCGAGGCCAAGAAGCTCGCGTTCGCCGACCGCGCGGCGTCGTATGCCGATCCGCAGTTCTACCGGACGCCGGTCGCACGGTTGATCTCGAAGGGCTACGCGAAGGAACGTGGCGCGCTGATCTCGATGGACCGCGCGATGAAGGCGGCGGAGCCGGGCATCATTCCCGAGCTGAACGAAGGCGACACGATCTATCTCACCACCGCGGACAAGGACGGGATGATGGTGTCGCTGATCCAGTCGAACTATCGCGGCATGGGCAGCGGCATGGCGCCGCCGGGACTGGGCTTCATCTTCCAGGATCGCGGCGAGCAGTTCGTGTTGACGCGCGGGCACCCGAACAGCTTCGCGCCCGGCAAGCGTCCGTTCCACACCATCATTCCCGCGTTCGTGACGAAGGACGGCAAGCCGTGGCTGAGCTTCGGCGTGATGGGCGGCGCGATGCAGCCGCAGGGCCATGCGCAGATCCTGATCAACATGATCGACTTCGGCATGAACCTGCAGGAAGCCGGCGACGCGCCGCGCATCCAGCACGACGGCAGCACCGACCCGGCCGGGCAGGCGACGGCGATGACCGACGGCGGCGAGGTCGATCTCGAAAGCGGGTTTCCGATCGAAACCATCCGCGCGCTGATGCGCAAGGGACATTCGGTGCGCTTCGCCGACGGCCCCTACGGCGGCTATCAGGCGATCCTGGTGAATCCAGAAGGCGGTTACGTCGGCGCCAGCGAATCGCGCAAGGACGGGATGGCGGCGGGGTATTGAATCAGGAACGCGATCCTCCCTCCTCGCTGCACCCTCTCCCCGCGATGCGGGGAGAGGGTGGCTGAAGACCGGGGAAAGGGGCGCTCCTGCCCGAAGACCCGATAAGCCTCGACGCCATCACCCGGTTGCTTCGCCATGCTCGCGCGGGACCATGGTCGACACGCCTGTCTGTGTTGTCTGGCAAAGTGGCGTAGACGCTGGAACCGTGCAGTGCCTCACGGCAAATGCGTCAGCCGCAGCCGTGACGGTCGAGGCAGTTGAAATACTGCGCTTCGCAATCGACGTTCGGGTCGCCGTAGACGATGCATTGATCGTACAAATACCAGCAGCGGGCTTGCGCGGTGGGTGTGCAGGCAGCGACGGCATAGCCGCTGCTCCCCAAGGTCAGTAGCAGGCCGAGAAGGACGGGTCGGATCAGATGACGTGTCGTGTTCATGGCGCTTCCATTGCGTTGGCCCCGCAGCGGGGCAAATCATGCTACTACGGTGCGCGCGGCCCTGGTGCTGTGGTACGGAAAAACGATGAACGCCGCTGGCAAGGCGGGACCGAGAACGCATTCGTCGATATCGCACGGCCGACGCCGCTCGGAATGCGGCCTAGAATGCCTGGCCCGCGATACTGCAGCCTCCGTTTCACAACATGACCACCGACGCATTCGCCCTGATCCTCGCCATGCTCGCGCTGGGCTATGCCTTCCAGCGCGTGCGCGTGCTGCCCGACAACGCGGCGCAGACGCTCAATCTCGTGGTGCTGTACGTCTGTCTGCCGGCGGCGGTGCTGCGCTACGCGCCGCGGCTGCATCTGGAGCCCGCGCTGATCGGCGTCGCGCTGGTGCCATGGCTGCTGCTGATCGTCAGCGTGGTCGCGGTGACGCTGTGCGCGCGCTGGCTGCGTTTCCGAGACGACGAACGCGCGGTGCTGCTGCTCACGGTCGCGCTGGGCAACACCAGTTTCCTGGGCTATCCGCTGACCCGCGCGCTGATCGGCGAGCACGCGCTGCCGTACGCGGTGATCTACGACCAGTTCGGTGCGTTCCTGATCCTGTCGACCTTCGGATTGTGGGTGCTGGCGCGCTACGGTGGCGACCGGCCACCGACCGCGGGCGACATGCTCCGCCGGATCGTCGCGTTTCCGCCGTTCTGGGCGATGATCGTGGGCTTCACGATCATGCCGGCGACACCACCGACCTGGATCGCCGGCGGCCTGCAGCGCCTGTCCGACGCGCTGTTGCCGCTGGCGATGCTGGCGATCGGCCTGTCGGTGAAGCTGGCGCTGCCGCGCGATGAACTGAAGCCGCTTGCCGCGGGTCTCGTGCTGAAACTCGCGGTACTGCCGGCGCTGGCGTGGGCCCTGCTGCCGTGGCTCGGTCTGCACGGCGACATGGCGCGCACCGCGGTGCTGGAATCGGCGATGCCGTCGATGGTCACCGCCGGCGCGCTGGCGATCTCGCATCGCCTCGCACCGCGTCTCGCCGCGGCGATGGTGGGTTACGGGCTGCTGCTGTCGCTGCTCACGTTGCCGTTGTGGGCGAGGATGCCGATACCGGGTTGAGCCCGGTGGTTCAGCGCCGGACCGGTATCTCGACGACACTGCCGCCCAGCCATTCGATGCGCATCGCTGCGCCGGCATCGGCGATCGTTTCGGCCGCGACATCGCCGCCGGTGCCGTAGTTGATCTGCATGTCCGGCTGCTTGTTGACGCGCACGACGACGACGAGACGGCTGCCGGCCTCCAGTCGGCGACTGACCAGCCGTTCGCTGCGGAACGACAGGCGCTCGGGTTTGCCCGACCGCAACAGCGTGCGCGTGCTGCGATCCTTGGCGAAACTGGCCCGCCCCAGATGCCAGCTCAGCAGGAAGTGGCGGCCGTCGCTCATGCGTTCGTACAACTCGACGGTGATGTCGACATCGCGTCGATCGACGATGAGGTCGAGGTCGCCCGAAAACAGTCCGGCGATTTCCGTCGGCGTTTCGATCGGATCGCCGACGAACACCAGTCCGCCGTGCGGATCCAGCGCGGGCGTCAGCGTCAGCGGCGAGGGCGTCCAATCGGCATCGCCGCGATCGGCGAAGTCGATGCGCTGCACGATCGATGCGCCGCGCGGAGGCGGTTGCGCACCGAGGCGGTAGGTGCCGTCCTCGGCCTTCACGGTCTGCGGATACAGCCGCAACGATCCGTTCGACATCGCCGCCACCGATGGCGCGTGCTTCCAGGTATCGGCGCCCATCACCTGGTAGTTCACGCGGTCGCGAAG
>JAYRTK010000342.1:0-3523 GCA_041919595.1 Lysobacteraceae bacterium | reverse complement strand
CGGAAGAACGGCAGGATCTGGCTGCGCTTCAAGGACTTGCGCAGGACCGGCTTGCTGGCACGGTCGACGGCGTGGACCTGGATGACGTTCTTTGCCAGATCAAGGGCGATACGGGTAATCTGCATGGCGGACTCCTCCTGCTTCGCGACTGGTGGTTCAACGTCCTTCCAGTCTGGCACCTAGATGCCGAAGAAGTGGGAGGAGTCCATTCCATTGCATAAGCGAAGCGTCATGCACCGCTTTCGGTCAATCCGCCGATGCTGATGCGTGATGGCGCATGACGTCTTCGGCTTATGCGCCCTACTCGATTATTGGGCGACGCAATGTGCTTGCAGCGTCCGCTCGTCTCAACCCCCGAACTCCGGCCCCCGCTGCAGCGCCCGCTTCACGTCTTCCAACGCATTCGGATCATCCAGCGTGGATAGATCGCCCGGGTCGCCGCCCTGCGCGAGGGCGAGCAGCGAGCGGCGCAGGAGTTTGCCGGAGCGGGTTTTCGGCAATGCGTTGACGATGTAGATCCGCGCCGGGCGGGCGACGGCGCCGAGGCTGTGTTCGACCTGTTTGCGCATGCGGTCGGCGGCGTCGATGCGGGGCTGCGGTTCACTCGTGGCCTGACGCAAGGTCGCGAACACCACCGGCACCTGCCCTTTCAGTTCGTCGGCGACGCCGACGACCGCGACTTCGGCGACGACCGGGCAGCTCGACACCGACTCCTCGATCTCGCGCGTGCCCAGGCGATGGCCGGCGACGTTGATCACGTCGTCGGTGCGGCCGAGGATGAAGGTGTAGCCGTCCTCGTCGCGGATCGCCCAGTCCAGCGAACTGTAGAGCAGGCCCTTGAAGTGGCCGAAATAACTGCGCAGGAAGCGCGCGTCGTCGTTCCACAGCGTGGTCATGCAGCCCGGCGGCAGCGGCGGCTCGATGACGAGCACGCCCTTCTCGCCGGCGCCGACTTCCTCGCCGGTGGATTCGTGGATGATCTTCGTGCGGTAGCCGAGATTCGGGAACCCGGGCGAGCCGAACTTCACCGGTTTCATGTCCAGGCCCGGCAGCAGCGCCAGCACCGGCCAACCGGTTTCGGTCTGCCAGTAGTTGTCGATGACGGGCTTGCCCAGCGCGTCGGTGATCCAGTGCGCGGTGGGTTCGTCCAGCGGTTCGCCGGCGAGAAACAGATACTGCAGCGACGACAGATCGTGGCGTCGGATGTAATCGACATCGTGCTTCTTCAGCACGCGCGCCGCGGTCGGCGATGAGAACATCGTACGCACGCCGTACTTTTCGCACAGCGACCACCAGATGCCCGGATCGGGATGCACCGGCAGCCCTTCATACAGCAGCGAAGTCGCGCCGACGATCAGCGGGCCGTAGACGTTGTAGGAATGACCGACCGCCCAGCCGACATCGGACGTGGAGAACATCACCTGCCCGGGGCCGACATCGAACACCGTGCGCATCGACAGCGCCATCGCCACCGCATGGCCGCCGACATCGCGCTGCACGCCCTTGGGCTTGCCGGTCGTGCCGGAGGTGTAGAGCAGATAGCTGGGCGCGTTCGATTCCAGCCATTCGACCGGCACCTGCGCATCGCCGACGGCGACGCGCAGGGTCGCGTAGTCCTCATCGCGGCCGGCGACCTTCGGTTCGGCGGCATCGAGACCACGCGAGACGATCAGCACCTTCGCCGGCGGCGACGCGGCTTCGGCGCAGGCGGCGTCGACCAGCGGTTTGTAGGGAATCACCTTGCCGCCGCGCATGCCGGCATCGGCGGCGATCAGCAGCTTCGGCGTGGCGTCGTCGATGCGCAGCGCGAGGTTGTGCGCGGCGAATCCGCCGAACACGACCGAATGGATCGCGCCGATGCGCGCGCAGGCCAGCATCGCGAACACCGCTTCGGCCATGTTCGGCATGTAGATCACGACGCGATCGCCGCAACCCACGTCCAGCCGCTGCAGCACCGCGGCGAAGGCGTTCACCTCGCGATGCAGTTCGCGATAGGTGATCTCGCGGGTGACGTTGGTTTCGGTCGAGATCGCGACCAGCGCGAGCTGATCGCCGCGCGCGTCCAGGTGCCGATCGACGGCGTTGTAGCAGAGATTGGTCAGCCCGCCGACGAACCACGAGCGGAACGGCGGGTTGTCGTAGTCGAGGATCTTCGCCGGCGGCACATGCCAGTGGATGGCCTTCGCCTGTTCCGCCCAGAACCCTTCGGGGTCTTCGATCGAGCGGCGGTATTCGTCTTCGTAGCGCATGCGCCCTCCCGCGTATCACGCAATGCAGGGAGCTTAGTCTTCCGCGCCGGGACCGGCCTTCAGACCTTGGTCGCAGATCGGCGGCGATGGGCGGGGAAAGCCCCGGGCGCTGTCGGCACCCGGACTCACTTCGATCGAGTCTGAAGAATTTCCTGTAGGAGCGACGCAAGTCGCGACGGTCTGCGGAAGGACTTGACCCGCCATTCGGCTGTTGCAAGCCCGTAATCGGTCGCGACTTGCGTCGCTCCTACAGGGGCTTTGGCGACGTATCGGAGCAGAAACGGGAAAGGCGGCCGAAGCCGCCTTTCCTTGATTGCAAGATGCCGCCCGCAGGACTCAGAGCAGATGCGCCACGCCGGCGCGCTCTTCTTCCAGCTCGGCCAGGGTCTTGTCCATCGCGGCACGGCTGAAATCGTCGACCGGCAGGCCTTCGATGCGGGTGTATTCGCCGTTGGCGCAGGTCACCGGCACGCCGTACATCACGCCTTCCGGAATGCCGTAGCTGCCGTCGGACGGCACGCCCATGGTCACCCACTTGCCGCCGGTGCCGAGCACCCAGTCGCGGATGTGATCGATGGCGGCATTGGCGGCCGAGGCGGCCGAGGACAGGCCGCGGGCCTCGATGATCGCGGCGCCGCGCTTGCCGACCTGCGGGATGAAGGTATTGGCGTTCCAGTCGGCGTCGTTGATCCGGTCCTTCAGCGATTCGCCGTTGACGGTGGCGAAACGGTAGTCCGGGTACATGGTCGGCGAGTGGTTGCCCCACACCACCATGTTCTGGATGTCGCCGACGGCCACGCCGGCCTTGTTCGCGAGCTGCGAGAGCGCGCGGTTGTGGTCGAGGCGCAGCATCGCGGTGAAGTTCTTCGCCGGCAGATCCGGCGCGGACTTCATCGCGATGTAGGCGTTGGTATTGGCCGGATTGCCGACCACCAGCACCTTCACGTTGCGGCTGGCGACCTTGTTCAGCGCGGCGCCCTGGGCGGTGAAGATCTTGGCGTTCTCCAGCAGCAGATCCTTGCGCTCCATGCCGGGACCGCGCGGGCGCGCGCCGACCAGCAGCGCCACGTCGGCGTCCTTGAAGGCCACTTCGGGATCATCGGTGCCGACCATGCCGGCCAGCAGCGGGAAGGCGCAGTCTTCCAGCTCCATCATCACGCCCTTGAGCGCGGCCTGGGCCTTGTCGATCGGCAGCTCCAGCATCTGCAGGATCACCGGCTGGTCCTTGCCCAGCATCTCGCCCGAGGCGATGCGGAACAGCAGGGCGTAACCGA
>JAYRTK010000341.1:0-3524 GCA_041919595.1 Lysobacteraceae bacterium | reverse complement strand
CTTCGTCTCTTTTTCGACATATCCTTTCTTCTCGCGGTTACGCCACAAACTTATGAGATCGGGGATTTCGCTACCCTCAATTTCAGTCTTGTTTGCACCATCCGAAAAACCATCATTATCCAATCTATAAAACCACACTCGATCCGTTTTTGATGCTTTCTGAAAAATCATTATGCATGTCGCCACGCTCGCATATGGCTTAAAAACCCAATGGGGAAGAGAAATAACTGCTATCAAATTATTTTCTTCAATCAGCCTCTTTCTAATCGCAATATGAGCATTTGAGTCAGACTCAAGAACCCCAACCGGAACAATTGCCGCACAATATCCTCCCGGCCTCAACAATCGTTCAAATAGAGCCACAAATAGAAGTTCTGTCTTTTTTGTTTGAACAATCCTCAGCAAATCGGAAGCACACGACTCATAATCCAGAGATCCAGAAAACGGCGGATTGGCGAGGATCAGGCTGAACTGCTCTTCCACCCCGGCATGGCTCTGGCTGAGCGCGTCACGGTTCTCGATCTTCGGGTTCTCGATGCCATGCAGCAGCATGTTCATGCTGCCGACGCGCAGCATGGTGCTGTCGAAGTCGAAGCCGTGGAAGGTGTCTTCGTTGAAGCGTCTGGCCGACTTCTTGTCGGCGTAGATCACGTCCTGATGATGTTTCAACAGATATTCCGCCGCCGCGACCAGAAAGCCCGCCGTGCCGCAAGCCGGGTCGCAGATGGTGTCGCCGGGCTTCGGCGCCATCATGTCGACCATCAGCTTGATGATGTGGCGCGGTGTGCGGAACTGGCCGTTGTGCCCAGCGGTGGCGATCTTGCCGAGCATGTACTCGTACAGATCGCCCTTGGTGTCGCGGTCGTCCATCTGGATGTCGCTGAGCATGTCCACCACCTTCGCCAGCAGCGCCGGCGTGGGGATGGTGAACCGCGCGTCATTCATGTGCCCGGCATAGGTGGAATCGGCATCGCCCAGGGTCTTCATGAAGGGGAAGACCTTGTTGGCCACGATCTCGTACATCGTCGCCGGGTCGAGTTCCTTGAAACGGCTCCAGCGGTAC
Source organism: Lysobacteraceae bacterium (assembly GCA_041919595.1). Classification (GTDB taxonomy): domain Bacteria; phylum Pseudomonadota; class Gammaproteobacteria; order Xanthomonadales; family Xanthomonadaceae; genus Lysobacter_I. The sequence goes on along the minus strand of JAYRTK010000341.1, from coordinate 2,461 downwards.
TTCTGCTGTTTGCTGTTGAAGATCGGGTTCTCGATCTCGCGCCCGGTGCGATTGGCCTTCTTTTCCAGCGCCGTCTGGAGTTCATCCAGCCGCTTGATGAACAGCAGATAGGTCATCTGCTCGATGACTTCCAGCGGGTTGGAGATGCCGCCGGTCCAGAACGCGTCCCAGATGCGGTCGACCTGCGATTTGATGGTGCCAGTGATCATGTGCTTCCGATATCGAATCCGGGCCGCGGCCCGTGGTCTTTCAAGATGTGCGGCAGGCGCTTCCCGCCGAGTTCAATCCAGTTGTGAAGCCATTTTCCCATCGCGGAAAATGGGAAGAGCGGCGTCATCGGCGGGATACCGCCGGGACATCATTCCTCCCCCGCCAGAAACCACACCGGCCGCAACGGGAACCGGCGGCGCGCGCCGTCGTCGAGCTTGGCGTAGTGCGCGGTCCACAGTTCGACGAAGCGGGCCGTGTCCAGCAGGGTGATACGGCGATGCGACTGTCGGGCTTCGAATTCGGCGTCACGGGTGAAGCCGGACAGCGCGACGAACAGGCCGACATCGTCGTCGCCGAGCACGGCCATGAAGCTGCGCAGGCCGGTGACGTCGATGCGCGAGGAGCCGGCGTTGCGCTTGACCTGCACCTTGATGCGGGGCGGGCGCGAGCCGATGGGATCGTTGTAGGCGAGGATGTCGACGCCGCCATCCTTGCCGGGCGGCGCGACCCAACCGACGTGATACCCCATCGCGCACAGGAGTTCGGCGACGAGTTCCTGGAAGTCGTAGGCCGGCATCTGGGCGAGGAAGTCCTCGATCTCCTTCCAGGCCATGTCCTCGGCCTGTTCGAGGGTGATGCCGGCGGAGTTTTCGGCCGCGTCCTCGGCTTCGATGTCGACGTCGTCCTGTTGATCGGGCTGCGCCTTGCGCCACGCGTGGTACAGCTTCACGGCCTGGCGCTGGAAGGCTTCGGGCTCCTGGATGGTCTCGTACGCACGGCGCCCGTCCTCGGTGACCGACCAGGTGCCCTTGTGTTTCACCAGCCACCCGGCCTTCACCGCGGCGACGGTACCGAAGCGGACGATGCGTTCGTATCGACGGCCGCCCGAGCCGAAGTCGCCGGATTCGTACGGAGTCGGCGGGACGGCCTGTTCGAGCGCCTTGAGCGCATCGCTCGCACGCATGCCGTCGGGGTGTTCGATCAGGAGCCTGAACAGCGCGCGGATCAACAGTCCGGTCCTTGCCTTGGTCACTTCCGCCATGAAACCCCCTGTCTTTGGCAGATGGACTTTACGCTGGGCTTCCGGGCGACTCAACGCGCACCTTCAGCCGAATGCACCTGTCGGAAATGTCAGTGCAGGCGCCATCGGGCCTTCCGGCCCTCCCACAGGAGCAGTCGGGGCCGGCCCAGGCAAGCCGCATCGCACGACGACGATGCGGCCGCACCTGCCGCTGACGACAGCGAAGTGCCGTCGTTGCCGCGATCAGGCGAACGGGTCGCGCAGGACGATGTTGGCGTCGCGATCCGGGCCGGTGCTGACGATCGCCAGCGGGCTGCCCGCGAGTTCTTCCAGCGCACGGAGGTAGGCGCGGGCGGCGGCGGGGAGTTTGTCCCATTCGGTGATGCCGGCGGTGGATTCGCTCCAGCCCGGGAATTCGAGGTAGACGGGTTTGCACTCGTTCCAGCCGTCGGCGTCGAGCGGGGCGTATTCGGTGCGTTTGCCGCGGTATTCGTAGGCGATGCAGATCTTGAGCTTCTCCATCCCGTCGAGGATGTCGAGCTTGGTGATGCACAGGCCGGTGATGCCGTTGATGGCGACCGCGCGCTTGAGGGCGACGATGTCCATCCAGCCGCAGCGGCGCGGGCGGCCGGTGGTGGCGCCGTATTCCTGGCCGCGGTCGCGGATGCCCTGGCCGATGTCGTCGTCGAGTTCGGTCGGGAACGGGCCGCCGCCGACGCGGGTGGCGTAGGCCTTGGCGATGCCGAGCACGTAGTCGATGGCGTCGGCGCCGACGCCGGTGCCGGCGAGCGCGCCGCCGACGGTGGTGTTCGACGAGGTGACGTAGGGATAGGTGCCGTGGTCGATGTCGAGCAGCGAGCCCTGCGCGCCCTCGAACAGCACGCGTTTGCCCTGTTTGCGCAGGTCGTGGAGGATGCCGGCGACATCGGACTTCATCGGTTCGATGTATTCGCCGAAGGCGAGCGCTTCATCGAGCGTCCGCTGGAAATCGACAGGTTCGACCTTGAGGTATTGGGTCAGCACGAAGTTGTGGTAATCGAGCGTGCTGCGGAGTTTTTCGGCGAGTTCGGCCGGATAGCTGAGATCGGCGACGCGGATGCCGCGGCGCGCGACCTTGTCTTCGTAGGCGGGGCCGATGCCGCGGCCGGTGGTGCCGATGGCGCCCTTGCCGGCGGCCTTTTCGCGGGCCTGATCGAGGGCGATGTGGTACGGCATGATGATCGGCGTGGC
>JAYRTK010000340.1:0-3547 GCA_041919595.1 Lysobacteraceae bacterium | reverse complement strand
TGGCGGGCGATGTCCAACGACCCGGGCGAAAGCGCGGACGTGACCACCTTGCGCACGCTGTTCCACTCGCGGGCCGTCGTGTTCGGCTCGCGCCAGCGCGACGGCGCGCCCGCACTGACGCGCACGGAGGCCGACGCATTCCTCGAACGCATGAACGCGATCGGCGAAGACGGTTTCCACGAATGCGAGATCGCCCGCACGGTCGAAGTCCACGACCGCTTCGCCACCGTCTACAGCGTCGTCGAATCGCGCACCCGCGCGGATGCGCCCCGCCCGGACGTCACCGGCGTGAACAGCCTGCAGTGGTATCGGACGGACGACGGGTGGCGCTTGCTGTCGTTGTACTACCACGTCGCCGCGGACGACCGGTCGATCGCGCATGGCGGGACCTCGGGGCGGTGCATCGACTGAATCCCCGAATGCGTCGACGCCTCTCGATGGCAGCTCGACCGCACAGATCGGCAACCGCTTCGCGATCCTCCGGATCGTTCAATACGCCTTGCTGCCGCGCAAGCGCAACAGCGACTCCGGCGCCGCGAAACTGTCGCTGCGTGCGGCCGCCCACCAGGTCTCGAACACCGAATGCGGATACGGTCCGTCGCCGAGCAGCGCGCCGGGTTCGAGGAAGCGATGGAGCGCACCGAGCGAGCGCACCTCGGTCGGCGTCACCCGACGCAGGATGTGTTCCGGCCCCAATTGCGACGGGTGCTCCAGCCCCGAGGCGCACAGCAGTTCGCCCAGCGCCTTGAGCGTGTTGCGATGGAACTGATGCACGCGTTCGGCCTTGTCGGGCACGTCGAGCCGACGCCAGCGCGACGGATCCTGGGTGGCGATGCCGGTCGGGCAGCGACTGGTGTGGCAGCTCTGCGCCTGGATGCAACCGAGCGCGAACATGAAACCGCGCGCGGCGTTGCACCAGTCCGCGCCCAGCGCCAGCGTGCGCGCGATGTCGAACGCGCTGGCGATCCGTCCCGCCGCGCCGATCCGCACCCGTTCGCGCAGATCCAGTCCGACCAGGGTGTTGTGCACCAGCATCAGCGCCTCGTGCATCGGCACGCCGACGTGATCGATGAATTCCGCCGGCGCCGCGCCGGTACCGCCCTCGCCACCATCGACGACGATGAAATCCGGCAGGATCCCGGTCTCGTGCATCGCCTTCGCGATGCCGAACCACTCCCAGGGATGACCGATCGCCAGCTTGAAGCCGGTCGGTTTGCCGCCGGACAGCTCGCGCATGCGGGCGACGAATGCCAGCAGTTCGCGCGGCGTCGAGAACGCCGAGTGCCGCGGCGGCGACACGCAGTCGACGCCCTGCGGCACGCCGCGCGTCGCGGCGATTTCGGCGCTGACCTTCGCCGCCGGCAGCACGCCGCCGTGGCCGGGTTTGGCGCCCTGCGACAGCTTCAGCTCGATCATCTTCACCTGCGGGTCGCGCGCGTTCTCGACGAAGCGCGTCTCGCTGAACGTGCCATCGTCGTTGCGACAACCGAAATAGCCGGAACCGATTTCCCATACCAGATCGCCGCCGTGCTCGCGATGGTAGGGCGAGATCGAACCCTCGCCGGTATCGTGATAGAAGCCACCGCGCTTCGCACCTGCATTCAGGGCGCGGATCGCATTCGCCGACAGCGCGCCGAAGCTCATCGCCGAGATATTGAAGACACTGGCATCGTAGGGCTGCGCGGCATCGGCGCCGATCCGGATGCGGAAATCGTGGGTGGCGACCCCCGTCGGCATCACCGAATGGTTGATCCACTCGTAGGCGTCGCCGTAGACATCCTGCTGCGTGCCGAACGGCCGGGTATCGTTCGCGGCCTTGGCGCGCTGGTAGATCAACGCGCGCTGCTGGCGCGAATACGGCACCTCGGCGGTGTCGGACTCGATGAAATACTGGCGCATCTCCGGGCCGATCGATTCCAGTCCGTAGCGGAAATGCGCGAGGATCGGATAATTGCGGCGCAACGTGCTGCGGGTCTGCAGCACGTCCCAGGTGCCGAGGGCGGCGAAGGCGCCGAAGACACCGGCACCCCACCACCAGCCATCGCCGAAGGCGAATGCGGCGAGCGCCGACAACAGGGTCAGCGCGAGGCTGGCGAGATAAACGGCGAAACGCGACATGGAGTCTCCCGAGACGACAAGCCCGACACCGCACCGCGCGGACGAATTGCGTGGTGCCCGACGCCCGAGGCCCGCGGAAACGCCGAACGGAAAGGGCCGGGCCGACCCGTGCGTTGCCGGCATGGTCTCGGCACGAACCTGAGACGTTGAACGCCGGGACACCGTCCTTCCCGGATCCCCGTGGAAGGTTACCTCAACCGGTGGCAAGGGACGACGCAGTTGCCGTCAGCGTCGTCACGAAGACCAGCGTCGATTCCACGGCGCGGCAACCGGAAACCGTCCGCCGGAGACACGATGCCGGCGAACCGGCGAGCGACCATTCCGCAACGCAAGCGGTCGACACAGACGCACGGGATGGCCGTGGAGGGGCCGGTCCGACCCGAGCGATTGACGGCTGAAAACATCTGTGTATACTCACTATACACACCATCCTCCTTGAGCCGCATGGGCATCGAACTTCTGCTGTCCCCGCATTCGAGCACGCCGATGTACGTGCAGATCGTGGAGCAGGTCGTCGCCAAGGTCATGGCCGGGGAATGGCGTGCAGGCGACCTCCTGCCCTCCATCCGCGAGCTGGCGGCGGGCAGTCGGGTCAGCGTGATCACGGTGAAGCGCGCCTATCTGGAATTGGAGCGCGCCGGCGTGATCGTGACGCGACAGGGCAAGGGCTCGTTCGTCGCCGAAACCCTGGATGCGACGCAGGCGCTCGCCGCCCAGGAATTCGAGACCCAGTTGAAGGGGCTGCTGGATGCGGCGAGGAAGATGGGACTCGATCGACGGCAGATCGTCGACCGCGTCGAGCAGGCGCTATCCAGCGAACCGGACATCCCGCAGTCGACACCGCATCCTGATCAGAGGAAGCCGAAATGACCATCGCCATCGCGCTGGAAGGCGTGCACAAGCGATACGAAGACTTCGTCCTGCACGACATCGACCTTGAGCTGCCCACGGGGCAGATCATGGGTCTGGTCGGCGTCAATGGCGCCGGCAAGTCGACCCTGCTGCGCCTGTTGATGGGACTTGTCCGCGCCGACGGCGGCAAGGTCGAGGTGCTCGGCCTGCGACTGCCGCAGTCGCAGGTCGCGGTGAAACGCGATATCGGCTACGCCTCCGACGACATGCGCCTGTATCGCGGGCAGACCCTGCGCTGGCACATGGACTTCATCCGCGCCATCTATCCCGGTTGGGACGAGACCTACGCGCAGCACCTGCTGCAGCGTTTCGACCTGCGGCCGCAGCAGATGCTGGGCGGGTTCTCGCACGGGCAGCGGGTCAAGGCCCTGCTGTTGCTCATCCTCGCCCGCCACCCGCGCCTGCTGCTGCTCGACGAACCGACCACGGGACTGGACCCGGTCGCGCGCGGCGAGGTGCTCGACGCGCTGGCCGACGTGCTTCGCGACGAGGAGCGCTCGATCCTGTTCTCGTCGCA
>JAYRTK010000339.1:0-3579 GCA_041919595.1 Lysobacteraceae bacterium | reverse complement strand
GGAATTCCAGCTCGGATGGATCGCGATCTTGCTGACGTTTCGACGCACGCCGGTGCCGTCGAGGTTGCGGGTGCCGGTCAGCACCTGGACCTGGCTGGCGGTGACGAAGTCGCTGCAGTGCGCCGCGGTGACGATGACATTGGCCTTCACCAGGGTGCCGCCGCAGAACTGCGCGTCGAAGTTGTTGGCGACGCTCTTGGTCAGCAGCGCGACCTGGAACGGATTGTCCGAAGCGCCGGCGACGGTACCGCCGACGATCTTCTGCGGGATCGCCGCGAGCAGTTCGGCCTCGGTCATGCCGGATTCCTGGAAGGCACGCAGGTTGCGCTCGGCGACGCGCAGCTGCACGTACTCGCGCATCCAGTTGCCGCGCGCATCGACGCGAACGGTCGGGGTGCTGAACTGCACGGCGGCGGCGGCGGGGCGGCCGCTGTCTTCGGGCGAGGCCTTCGGTCCTTTGAACTGACGGGCGGCGACCGGGCCGCCGACGGCGACCGTGGCGACGAGCGCAAGCGCGAGGATGCTGCGACGACGGGTTGCCGCGGTCGAATGGTTCTGATTCATCACTTTCACTTCCTCCATGTGCGAAACGAGATAGGATCGGGAGCCTCAGCGCCCCGCTTCGACCGACCGGAAGACCTTCCGGCCATCGAATCATGGCCGTCGGAATCCGGTCATCGGAATTCGCATCATCGGAAGCGCATCGCGGGGATGGCGTGCGTGCGCGAAGCCGCAGCGGGGGGAACAGGGCACGGTCAGGTATAGCACGAGCCGGAATGCGCGCGCATCGTGCAGTGCCACACTGCGACCGCCATCGTCGAGGCGGTCGCACCGATTGCCGGAAACCGGTCTCAGTTCGCCCGCGCCTGCAGCGCGGCGACCGCCGGCAGGGTCTTGCCTTCGAGGAATTCGAGGAAGGCGCCGCCGCCGGTGGAGATGTACGAGACCGCGTTCTCGATGCCGTACTTGTCCACGGCGGCGAGGGTATCGCCCCCCCCGGCGATCGAGAACGCGGCGCTGTCGGCGATGGCGCGGGCGAGGGTCTCGGTGCCCTTGCCGAAGGCGTCGAATTCGAACACGCCGACCGGGCCGTTCCAGACCACGGTGCCGGCCGCCTTGATCAGTTCGGCATAGCGCGCGGCGGTCTGCGGGCCGATGTCGAGGATCATGTCGTCGGCACCGACGGCATCGACGGCCTTTACGGTCGCCGGCGCGTCGGCCGCGAACGCGGGCGCGACGACCACGTCGCTCGGCACCGGAATCTCGGCGCCGCGCGCCTTCGCGTCGGCCATGATCCGCTGCGCGGTCCCGATCAGATCGGCTTCGTACAGCGACTTGCCGACGCCATGCCCCATCGCCGCGATGAAGGTGTTGGCGATGCCGCCGCCGACGATCAGCTGATCGACCTTCCCGACCAGCGACGAGAGCAGTTCGAGCTTGGTGCTGACCTTGCTGCCGGCGACGATCGCCAGCAGCGGCCGCGCCGGGTGTTCCAGCGCCTTGGCCAGCGCATCGAGTTCGGCCATCAGCAGCGGACCGCCCGCGGCCTGTTTCGCGAAACGGATGACGCCATGGGTCGACGCCTGCGCGCGATGCGCGGTGCCGAACGCGTCCATCACGAACACGTCGCACAGCGCGGCGTACTGCTTCGACAGGGCTTCGTCGTCCTTGCCCTCGCCGACGTTCATGCGGCAATTCTCCAGCAGCACGAGCTGCCCCGGCGCGACGTCCACGCCGTCGACCCAATCCTTCACCAGCGGCACCTCGCGGCCGAGCAGGTCGGAGAGCCGCGCGGCGACCGGCGCCAGCGAATCGGCCTCGCTCCACACGCCTTCCTTCGGCCGGCCCAGATGCGACATCACCATCACCGCCGCGCCCTTTTCCAGCGCGAGCTTCAGCGTGGGCAGCGAAGCGACGATGCGCTGGTCGGAGGTGACCCGCGCCTCCGCGCCGGGCGCGTGCGAAACGGGAACATTGAGATCCTGGCGGATCAGGACTCGCCTGCCGGCGAGGTCGAGGTCGGTCATGCGGACGATGGACATGTGGGGGCTCCGGAAGGCGGACGATGCGGCGGATGAGCACTATTGTCCGCGCACTGCCCGCGTCGCATCAAACCGGCGGGCGCGCCCCGCTCAGTCCCGTGCGGTCGACGACCGGCCGCGCAGCAACGTCAGCGCGAAACCGCCCACCACCGCCGCCCCCAGGACCAGGAAGCCCCACAGCATCCAGCGCCGCCAATCGGTCGGCGCGGGCCGGTCGGCGTAGGCCCCGGTGCCCGCAGCCTCGGCGCGCGCGCCAAGCGCGGCCGGCGGCGGCGTCCATCCGGGCCCGAGCCGGGTCCGCAGCGGCGCCAGCGCCTGCTCCACCGGTTGCGAATCCCGGCGTGCGCTGCGGCTGCCGGCGGCCAGGGTGTAGGGCCCGGGGCCCTGGGCGAGAAACACGAAGCGCGCCGGCAGATACACCACCTCCAACCGCGGCGTCGGGTTGAGCGGGACCGTACTGCGTACCCGCCATTCGCGCGCCGCGTACGGGGCGGTCAGGGCGTAATCGTCGTTGTCGATCCGCACGTCGCCCTGACGCAGGCGGAACAGCAGGGTGCGCCCCATCGGCACCCAGACGGCATTGGCATCGTCCTGCGCGCCGGCGGCACGGGCATCGACGATGACATCGGCGGTGGCGTTGTCGGCGCCCAGCGCGATCCCCAGACGGGACACCGGCAGGGTCGCGGGCAACCGGTAACGATAGAGCTCGCCCTTGGCGAACGCATCCTGCGTGCTGTCGATGAACGTCGCGCGCAATCGCCGCCACTGCGGCGCGGCGGCCCCGGCGCGGGTGCGCCGCGCGCTCACCTGCAGCGACGGCAGCGCATCGCCGTCGAGCTGGCGCAGGCGCAGATAGCGCAAGGCGGTCGGCGGCAGCGCGATGTCGCGGCGCTGCAGCATCGCCCCGCCGCGCCGCAGCGAGACCACCGCCGCGGCGTCGACCAGGGGCTGCCAGTGTTCGAGATCGTCGCTGCCTTCCACCGCGAACCGGGTCTGCACATCGCCGCGTTCGGGCCAGCGCAGATCGAGGCGATCGACCGTCGCCGGCCGGGTCGGATCGCGGTTGAGATCCGCGTCCAGCACGTGGTCGACCATCGCCTGCGGCGCGGCGGCGCCCGCGGTCGCGTCCAACTGCAGCAGATGCAGGCGGCCGGTGTCGTCGCGCTCCAGGCGCAGCGACAGATCGTCTGCGCCCTCGGCGCGACGCGGCAACGCGAAGACCGGCAGCGCGACCTCGGCGACACCGGGCACCGCCTGCGGATCGACCGTGAGCCGGGCCACCGGCACGGACTGCCCGTCGGCGTTGAACACCTCGAAGTCGCGCAGGTCCGGATCGACCAGCGCGGCATACACCTCGGGAGTCAGCTCGAACTGCCAGGCGGCGCTGGCACCATCGGTCTTCAGCGGCCAGCGATAAGCGTAGTCGCCGGGTTGCGCGGCCTGGACCTGCAGCGCAGCCCCCAACATCGCGATCAGTCCTGCGTTCGCGAACATCCGTTTCATCCTGCGGTCTCCGTGGCGGCGGCGCGGCGCGGCG
>JAYRTK010000338.1:0-3603 GCA_041919595.1 Lysobacteraceae bacterium | reverse complement strand
GGCGCCGGAAAGCCGGATCCGCGCTTGCATTGGGAGGTCGCGGGGCAGCAGACTGCGGGCCTCTGCGCACGGCCGGGGAATGGCGCTCGGCGGCCGGGGTCTGACCCTTGAAGCCGGCGGAACGAGCCCGCAGTGTAACAGTCCATCACGCCCCCCAGCCCATCATCCCACCGCACCGGGCCGCCCCGTTCGGCCCTCTCATGAACACCAGGCCGCCGCCGTGGCGCGCCAGCAAGACTCCGGAGACCCCTGTGAGCGACAAGATTGCCCATGCCACCGATGCCGATTTCGACGCGCTCGTCCTGCAATCCGACGTGCCCGTCCTCGTCGACTTCTGGGCCCCCTGGTGCGCGCCCTGCCGGATGATCGGCCCCTTCCTCGAACAGCTCGCCGACGAATACGACGGTCGCGCCCGGATCGTGAAGGTCGACATCGAGGCGCATCCCAACCTCGGCCGCCGCTTCAACGCCCGCAGCATCCCGATGCTGCTGACCTTCAAGAACGGCCAGATCCAGGGCACCCAGATCGGTGCCGTCGGCAAGCCGCAGCTGGCGCAGCTGATCGACAAGGCGCTCTGAGCGGACGGGTACAGTCTCGGACATCGTCTTCTCCGCCCGAGCGGGGAGGACGAGCTCTCGGGGCTCGGTTCCGCGCCATTCCCCAGTCCGGAATGGCTGCGAACCGGCCCATCCCGCGGCGGCGCCCCGTTCCGGGCTGAGGCGCGATCCATACCGCTGCGGGCACGGGCCGAATCCCGGTGTTGAACGGTCGCGCCGAGAGCCGGCCTGAAGGCTGCGCGATCCGGGAGGCCGCACCGGAGCCCGGGCGCTTGCCGCCGCGCCGCGCCGGTGCTAGCTTCTACCCGACCTGAGCGCCGACTGGCGCCGTCTCTTCCCAGTCCTTCCGACCACCCACTCCTGATCCCGTCCGCGCACCGCGGGCGCTCGCAGACGCGAGGATTTCCGCTTTGTCCGACCAGACTCCCGAAGCCGGCGATACCGCCGGGAAACGCGTGCGCAAGCCGCGCGCCCCCAAGACCGCCGTCCAGACCAGCATGCCGCTGCCCGAGGCGCCGCAGCCGGTCGCATCGCCATCGCCCGCCGCACCCGTACCGCCGCCTCCGGCCCCTGCGCCGGCCCCGCCGGCCGCGGAATTCCAGGATTCCGCGCCCGTCCAGCCGCAGGGCGGTCAACCCGCCGGCGGCCAGCACCCGGGTGTCCAGAGCCCGGCTGTCCAGAATCAGCCTGTCCAGAACCAATCCACCCAGAACCAGCCCGCCCAGAACCAGCCCGTCCAGACGCAATCGGCCCAGGGCCAGAGTGTCCAGAACCAGGGCGCGCAGAACCAGCACGAGGGCGGCGAAGGCCGCAACGAAGCGCAGGGCCAGGGTGACCAGCGCTTCAACCGGCGCGATCGCTTCCGCAACCGCCGCGACCGTTTCCGCAACCGCGATCAGAACGAAGGCGCCGAGGGCGGGGCCGAGGGCAACGGCAATTATCAGCAGTCGTTCCAGCCGCGTTCGCAGCCGAACGTGCCCGAGGGCTTTCCGCAGTATTCGCTGAGCGACCTCAAGCGCATGCCCATGCCGAAGCTGCTGGACATCGCCGAGCAGCTGCAGATCCAGGAAGGCGTGGCCCGCGCGCGCAAGCAGGACGTGATCTTCGCGGTCCTGAAGGTGCTGACCCGTCATGGCGAAGGTGTGGCCGCCGATGGCGTGCTGGAGATCCTGCCCGACGGCTACGGCTTCCTCCGCGCGGCCGAGGCGAGTTATCTCGCCGGCCCCGACGACGTCTACATCTCGCCCAGCCAGATCCGCCGCTTCAATCTGCGTACCGGCGACTACATCGCCGGCAAGATCCGCTGGCCGAAGGATGGCGAGCGTTACTTCGCGCTGGCCGTGGTCGACACCATCAATGCCGAGCCGCCGGAGGCGTCGAAGAACAAGATCCTGTTCGAGAACCTCACTCCGCTGTTCCCGCGCCGGCGCTTCCGTCTGGAGCGCGGCGACGGCAGCACCGAGGACATCACTGGTCGCATCCTCGACCTGATGGCCCCGCAGGGCAAGGGCCAGCGTTCGCTGATCGTGTCGCCGCCCAAGGCCGGCAAGACGATGCTGATGCAGCAGATCGCCAGCGCCATCACCTACAACCATCCGGACGTGCATCTGATCGTGCTGCTCGTCGACGAGCGCCCGGAAGAAGTGACCGAAATGCAGCGCACCGTGCGCGGCGAAGTGGTGTCGTCGACCTTCGACGAACCCGCCGCCCGCCACGTGCAGGTCGCCGAAATGGTGATCGAGCGCGCCAAGCGTCTGGTCGAGCACAAGAAGGACGTGGTCATCCTGCTCGACTCCATCACCCGTCTCGCCCGCGCCTACAACAACGTCGTGCCCAGCTCCGGCAAGGTGCTGACCGGCGGCGTCGACGCCAACGCCCTGCACCGTCCGAAGCGTTTCTTCGGCGCCGCGCGCAACGTCGAGGAAGGCGGTTCGCTGACCATCATCGCCACCGCCCTGATCGATACCGGCAGCGCGATGGACAAGGTGATCTACGAAGAATTCAAGGGCACCGGCAACAGCGAAATCCACCTCGACCGCCGCATCACCGAGAAGCGCGTCTACCCGGCGATCGCGGTCAATCTCAGCGGCACCCGCCGCGAGGACCTGCTGATCGAACCGGAACTGCTGCAGAAGATCTGGATCCTGCGCAAGCTTCTGCACGGCATGGACGAGATCGCCGCGATGGAATTCCTGCTCGACAAGATGAAGACCACCAAGTCGAACGACGAGTTCTTCGCTTCGATGCGCCGTTGACGCATCGCGGGCGAGGGCCCGGCGGCCGGATCCGCATCGTCCCGAACGCCCCGCAATGCGGGGCGTTCGCGTTCACGGGCGATGGTCGACGGTCATGCGGCGCGCGCCTCGCGGGCCGGCAACAGCAGCTTGTACGCGATCGCCAGCAGCACGCAGATCTCGGCGAAGAAGTAGGCGATCTTCAACAGCGGGATGCCGTTGTTGCGGCCGTAGAAGAACATCACGCCATAGCACAGCGCGAGGACGACCAGCGCCACCAGCTTCAGCCCGTCCAGGGTCTGCTGACCGCGCCAGACCTTCCACAGCTTCGCCAGATAGCTGTAGATCATCAGGCAGCAGGTGAAGAACGCGCCGGTCACCGCGAGCGCCATTTCCGGGCCGGAGCGGATCAGGAAGGTCGCGAGCAGCCCGAAGCCGATCGCGAGCAGCACCAGCGAGAAGATCTCTTCCGGCGCCAGCGGGCCGTTGCGGCGCGGCCATTCGTAACGGAAGTACTGCGCGCTCAGCCAGAAGCTCGGCAGGCCGAGCACGATCATGATGCCGAACAGCGTCCAGTCATGACGAAAGGCGCCGAGCGAGGCCCAGAACGGATACTGCGTGATCAGGAAGAGGCCCATTGGAAACGACAGGAATTCCGCGCGCTTCGCCTTCAGATTCGACAGGCATTGTCCCAGCAGCCCGAACGCGGTCAGCAGGATGACCGGCAGAACGACGAACTTTTGCATCTGATGCACTCCCTGTCCGCATTTGACATCGCTTCCGATCGTGAGCCATCGTACCCCGCGCCCGAT
>JAYRTK010000337.1:0-3639 GCA_041919595.1 Lysobacteraceae bacterium | reverse complement strand
CTGGTGGCTCAACGGCATTTCGGTGCAGCAGATGGGCCAGGGCGCGAATTTCCGCTACGACCTGCTGCCGGCCGGCAGCAACGGCGCCGCGCCTGGCGAGCTGTACTACCACGGCAGCGGCACCGGCCATCTGTTCGCGCGCACCGGCTGGGACAGCGGCGCGATGTGGATGTCCTACGTCGCCGGCAAGTACAACGAAAGCCACGCCCATCAGGATCAGGGCGCCTTCACCCTGTTCGCGAACGACTGGCTCGCCGTCACCGAGAACATCTGGAGCCGCAGCGGCATCCAGCAGGGCACCGAAGTGCACAACATGCTGCGCTTCGAACGCAGCAACACCAGCACCCAGCAGTGCGCCAGTCCCGCGAACGATCGCGTGGTCCACCAGTGCGAGCCGAGCACGTCGACGATGACCGTCACCCCGGGCGCCAACGGCGCGTTGACCGTCGTCTCCGATCTCACCCCGGCCTACCGCGGCAATCCGGCGCTGAGCGCCTGGACCCGCCGCCTCGACTTCGCCAACCGCAAACTCACCGTGCGCGACAACTTCACCCTGGCCGCGGGCACCACCGCCTTCTTCCAGATACAGGTGCCGGTGCAACCCACCGTCAGCGGCAGCACCGTCACCGCCGGTCGCCTGCGCGTTCGCGTGCTGGAACCGGCGAACGCGACGATCACCCTGCGCAACTGGAACACCGTGGATGCCGGCGAATTCACCAAGGGCTGGCGGATCGACATCGGCGGCGGCAGCACGACCTATCTGGTCGAACTGAGCGAAGCGATATGAGTGATGCCCACGCGGTCGCACCGCGATCCTGCTTTGCCTAGACCTGTTTCCGTAGACCTGTTTTCCATAGACCTGTTTCCCGGAGATTCGCTGATGCCCGTCGTCGTCCGCCGCGCCACCCTCGCCGATCTCGGTGAACTCGTGCCGCTGTTCTCGGACTACCGCACGTTCTACGAACAGCGCCAGGATCCGGATACCGCGCGCCGCTTCCTGCACGAGCGCCTCAGTCGCAACGAATCGACGATCTTCATCGCCCATCTCGACGGCGTGATGGAGACCGCCCCGGTGGGCTTCACTCAGCTGTATCCGATGTTCTCCTCGGTCCGCGCGGCCAAGGTGTTCGTCCTCAACGACCTCTACGTGGTCGACCACGCGCGCCGTCGCGGCGTGGCCCTGGCCCTGCTGTCGGCCGCCTCCGAATACGGCCAGCGCGAAGGCGCGATCCGCCTGGAACTGGAGACCATGCCCGACAACCACGGCGCGCAGGCGCTGTACCGCGGCCAGGGCTGGCGCCCGTACGACGAGACCCTGCGCTTCCGGCTGCCGCTGGTCTGAGCACCCGCGCCGCGTCGGGCATCGCTCCGCGTGGATGAGTGCGCTACGCTGCGGCCCATGACCGCAGCCCCCGATTTCATTCCGCTCTCGCTGTGCGTGCTGACCGTGTCCGACACGCGCAGCCTCGCCGAAGACAGCTCCGGCGACCATCTCGCCACCGCCCTCGCCGAGGCCGGCCATCGCCTCCACGACCGCGCCCTGCTGCCCGACGACAAGTACCGGTTGCGCGCGCAGGTCTCGCAGTGGATCGCCGATCCCGCGGTCGACGGCATCCTGGTCACCGGCGGCACCGGCTTCACCGGCCGCGACTCCACGCCCGAAGCCCTGCTGCCGCTGCTCGACAAGGAGATGCCGGGCTTCGGCGAACTCTTCCGCGCGCTGAGCTACGAGGAGATCGGCACCTCGACCCTGCAATCGCGCGCGTTCGCCGGCCTCGCCAACGGCACCTTCCTCTTCGCCCTGCCCGGCTCCACCTCCGCCTGCCGCACCGCCTGGGAGAAGATCATCCGCGCCCAGCTCGACGCGCGCACCCGTCCCTGCAATCTCGCCACGCTGCGTCCGCGGCTCAAGGAGTGACCCCATGTCCATCGGCAACACGCTGCGCCTGCTGACCAAGGCCACCGGCCTGTCCGTCACCGATCTGGCGACCGCGATCCCGCGCGCCGGCGTCAACACTGTCAGCGCCTGGCTGAAGGACGAAAAGATGCCCGGGCGCGACCAGATCGACGCCCTCGCCCGCACCTTCGGCGTACCCGCGGGCGCACTGCTGTCCGAAGTCGCCAGCACCCTCGACCCCACCCGCACCCGGGGCGAACACAGCCTGCTCGCCGCCTACCGCGCGCTCAACACGAAGCAACAGGGCGCGCTGCTGGAAGTCGCCCGCAGCATGGCCGCCGGCGCCCGCGATGAAGACGACGCACCGGCACGGTCCGCACGCAGGCGCACTGCGGCGAAGCGAACGAAGCGCACCTGATTCCGCTGTCATCCCTCGCGAAGCTCGGGATGAGAACCATCGGCAACCATCGCCTCGACACCGGACACCCGTCATGAGCCAACCCGAGAAACTCAAGCGCAAAGAATACGAAGCCCTCCTCGAACCCCTGCAGCGCGAACTGGCGATGATGGCGCGCTGGGCCTCGACCACCGGCCAGCGGATTCTCGTGCTGCTGGAAGGCCGCGACACCGCCGGCAAGGGCGGTGCGATCGACGCGATCCGCGCGCACATCAACCCGCGCCAGTGCCGCGTGGTCGCCCTGCCCAAACCGAACGACCGCGAAAAGACCCAGTGGTACTTCCAGCGCTACATCGCCCACCTGCCCGCCGCCGGCGAGATCGTGCTGTTCGACCGCAGCTGGTACAACCGCGCCGGCGTCGAAAAGGTCATGGGCTTCGCCGACGACGCACAGGTCAAGGCCTTCCTGAAACAGACACCGACCTTCGAACAGATGCTGATCGACGACGGCATCCTGCTGTTCAAGTACTGGCTCTGCTGCGATCAGGCCGAACAGGAAAAACGCTTCGCCGAACGCCGCGAAGACCCGCTGAAAGGCTGGAAGCTCTCGCCGATCGACATCGAGGCGCGCGCGAAATACGGCGAGTACACCAAAGCCCGCGAAGCGATGCTCAAGGCCACGCACACGAAACACGCACCGTGGACCCTCGTCGATTTCAACGACCAGAAACGCGGCCGCCTCACCCTGATCCGCGACTTCCTCGACCGCCTTCCCGATACCGAGATCAAACCGGAACCGGTGGATTTTCCGCCACTGGAAGAGAAATTGCAGAAGGAGAAGTTTTCGGTGGTGAAGCCTTTAGCGGGATTTGATCACCGATATTAAGTCACTGCCAGCTCCACGAGTCGTGTAGCGGCCAGGCCGCTCCGTTGCGGAACAGTCGCTGTTATTGACACACGTCACGACCTCAACCACACTCGAAGCAACAAATTTTAAGACGCACTCACAACGGAATGTTCAAATGCTCGTGACCAGAATGCTGTCTGGGCTGCCTTATCAGAGCTATATCCCGAAACCATTGATGCCGCCTATCGAGCAGCCAGCCCTCGACTTGTGCCGACGAGTGGATAAATGGCTTGCCACAACCTGCGAACCAACGACTTTCGCCTCATCGCTGGTCGATGCAATCACGCAGCCGGCAAACAGACCAACGACAGCCACCGAATCGGCATCTGCCCAGTCTGCTGCCAGCTACCTCCTGGCACGAGACCAAGTGGGTAGCAAGCACCTAAAGAAGATCAACGGACTTATTCGCGGACAGCAGAGCTCCGAATTCAGAGACTG
>JAYRTK010000336.1:0-3657 GCA_041919595.1 Lysobacteraceae bacterium | reverse complement strand
AGATCGCGTCCGCTTCCCAGGCGAGGACTTCGGGATCCGCGAGCAGGGTGTCGCGGTAGGCCGCGGCGGGCGCGGAGACCGGCACCGCGTACGTGCGCAGGCGGGTGGCGATCGGCGCGAAGAACGCGTCGGCGATGCAGCGGCGGCCGAACAGGAACGGGCCTCGATGCGCGTGGTGCTCGCGCAGCCCCGACCAGAGCGCATCGATCCGCGCCAGTCCACGGCGGGTGTCTTCCGGCCAGTCCGGCTCGCTGCGCAGGCGGCGATGGATGTTCATCGACAGGTCGCGGCGCACGGCGGCGAAGCCCGAATGCATCTCGCAGGTCGCGGCGCGGGCCTGGGCACGCAGCGCCGGATCCTCCGGCCACAACACGCCGGGCGCGACCTGTTCGGCGGCCCATTCGGCGATCGCCAGGCTGTCCCAGATCACCAGCCCATCCGTGTGCAGGGCGGGGACGGTGCCGCTCGGCGACACCGCCGCGATTTCGGCGATCCGCTGCTGACCGTAGCCGGGGCGGTCGAGCGGGACGATGCGCTCCTCGAACGGAATGCCGCCCCAGCGCAGCACCAGCCACGGACGCATCGACCAGGAAGAGTAGTTCTTGTATCCGATGTAGAGCACGTTGCCGCGGACTGCGTCGGTCATGACGTCACCTGCGTGGAAGTATGGGCGCGGAAGATGGCCCGCGACGCGGTGCGCTCATCCCGCGCGTGGCATCGGCGTGTCGGGCAGCAGCCCGTCCAGATGCGGGAGATCCTGCAGATAGGCGGCAGCGTCTTCGGCATCGCGTTCGAACCAGGCCCGGGCCGAGCCGAGGCGGAAGGTATAGCCCCAGGCATCCATGTCCGCGAACGCGCGTTCGATACCGAAACCCGGCAGATGCTCGGCCAGCAGCAGTTGCAGATAGCAGGTCGCGTCTTCCTCGTACTGCGAATCGCTGGCGTCGGTATGGACGCGATAGCGCAGCGTGGGCGGGATCACGATCAGATGGCAGGCTTCGTGCAGCAGCGAATGCAGCGGCGTGTCGCGGCGGGCATAGACGGTGCTGCCGATGATCCCGGCTTCCGATTCGCCCCAGAAACTGCCCGGAATCGGCGTGTCGTCGGCCACCGCTTCCAGGCGCAGGCCATAGCGGTCGAGCAGGGCGGCGGCGGCGGTGAAGTCGATCTCGCCGAGCAACCGCACGTCAGGCGTCGCGGGAACGGCGGCCATGGCGCTCATCGCGAACATGCGGCCGCCGGATTCAGGCCGACGGCGCGCGGTCTTCGGGCAGCGCGACCGAAATGTCGAGCACGTCGTGGTCGCCGTCCTTCGCCATTTCCACCTTCACCGCATCCACGTCGACGCTGACGTACTTGCGGATCACTTCCAGCAGTTCGCGCTGCAGCAGCGGCAGGTAGTCGGGCGCGCCGCGATGGGTGCGTTCCTGCGCGACGATGATGCGCAGGCGTTCCTTCGCGATCGAGGCGGTGTTCTTCTTGGGCTTAAGGAAATCGAAGAGGGACATGGCCTCAGCCTCCGAACAGCTTGCTGAAGAAACCCTTCTTCTCGAACTGGGTGAAGCGCATCGGCCGGTCCTCGCCGAGCAATCGGGCGACCGCGTCGTCGTAGGCCTGGCCGGCGTTGGATTCCATGTCCAGGATCACCGGCTCGCCCTTGTTCGAGGCGTTGAGCACGTCCGGCGATTCCGGAATCACGCCGACGGTCTTCAGGCCCAGCACTTCCTCGACGTCCTTGATGCTCAGCATCTCGCCGGTCTCGACGCGGGCGGGACTGTAGCGGGTGAGCAGCAGGTGTTCCTTCACGCGCTCGCCGCTCTCGGCGCGCTTCGTCTTGGAGGCGAGCAGGCCGAGGATGCGGTCGGAATCGCGCACGCTGGAGACTTCCGGGTTGACCACCACCACCGCCTGGTCGGCGTAGTACATGGCCAGGAACGCGCCCTTCTCGATGCCGGCGGGCGAGTCGCACAGGATGATGTCGAAGCCTTCGTCGGCGAGTTCCTTCAGGACCTTCTCGACGCCTTCCTTCGTCAGCGCATCCTTGTCGCGGGTCTGTGACGCGGCCAGCACGTGGAGGTTCTCGAAGCGCTTGTCCTTGATCAGCGCCTGCTTCAGCGAGGCTTCGCCGTGGATGACGTTGACGAAGTCGTACACGACCCGGCGTTCGCAGCCCATGATCAGGTCGAGGTTGCGCAGACCGACGTCGAAGTCGATGACCGCGACCTTCTTGCCGCGGCGCGCGAACCCGCAAGCGAGGCTGGCGCTGCTGGTGGTCTTGCCGACGCCGCCCTTGCCCGATGTGACTACGATGATTTCAGCCAAAGTCGTTCTCCTGTTGCTGATGTCCGCGGCTCATGCGAGCGCGGCGATGTGGAGTTGCCCGTTGTCCAGCCAGACCTGCACGGCCTTGCCGCGAAGATCCGCCGGAATGTCCTCCATGACCTTGTAGTGTCCCGCGATCGCCACGAGCTCGGCGTGGAACTCTCGGCAGAAGATGCGGGCCTTTTCGTTGTCGCGCGCACCGGCGAGCGCGCGTCCGCGCAGCGCGCCGTAGATGTGGATGCTGCCGTCGGCGATGACTTCCGCGCCGGCGCCCACGGTGCCGAGGATGGTGAGATCGCGCTGTTCGGCATAGATCTGCTGGCCCGAACGGATGGGCGCGGTCTGGATCATGCCGGGCTCGCCGGAGGCGGCCGGCGCCTTCGCGGCGGCCGGAGCGGTCGTTTTGGCGGGCGCCGCGTCCGCGACCGACTTCGGTGCCGGCGCGTTCGCGGCGGGAGCCTCGGGCGATTCGTACTGCGCCCGGAACTTGGCCAGCAGCGGCAGGCCGAGTTCGACCGCCAAGCGTTCGTTGTCGCTGCTGCCGTAGGCCAGGGCCACGGGAATCGTGCCCGCGGCGCGCAGCGCGTCCAGCAGTGCGCGCGCGGTGGCGGCGTCGGGCGTCCCCGGCAGCGCGCCGAAATCGACGATCACCGCCGCGCGTTCGAACAGCTTCGGCGCGCGCGCGACGCGATCGCGCATCTCGGCGCCCAGCCGCTCGACGTCGAGCGTGCGGATGCGCAGATTGGCGATCCCGACCTGGCCGATCTTGAGATCGCCGGCCAGTTCGTAGTTCATGCCCGATGGCGTCGCGCTCATGCGTCGGTGCCCGTCGCGAGGGTCTGCGGATGCGTCACCCGCGGTGCGATCACCCAGGGTTCCTGCGGCAGTCGCTCGCCGTAGGTGTCGCGTACCCAGGCGTAGCTGCAGAGGTCCTTCATCAGCATCGCCGCGCGCAGGCCGGTTTCCGGCATCACCTGCTGGCCGACTTCGCGGAAACCGAAGCTGCCGTGGAACAGCAGCGCGGGGTCGGGCAGGGACGGATCGCGCGCGGTGTCGAGGAAGACTTCGCAGGCGAGCTGGGGGTAGCGCAGTTCGGCGTAGCTCTGGGCGTCGGCGTAGAACGCGCGGCCCATGCCGCCGCCACGGCGGCGGCTGGCGACCACGATGCGGTCGATGTAGAAGAAATGCGGGTAGCGCTCGCGGAACCAGCGGAAGTTGCTGGAGTCGTGGGCCTTGTCGCTGCCGACGCCGATCATGAAGCCGGCGAGGGTGCCGTCGCGCTCCGCGACCCGGAAGTACTCCGCGGTCTCGAAGAAATGGCGCAGACGGTTCTGG
>JAYRTK010000335.1:0-3677 GCA_041919595.1 Lysobacteraceae bacterium | reverse complement strand
GTCGATCTCGACCACATCGCCTTCGTGCTTGCCGATCAGCGCCCGCGCCAGCGGCGAGGAAATCGCGATCAGGCCCTGCTTGATGTCGGCTTCCAGGTCGCCGACGATCTGGTAGCGCTTTTCCTCGTCGCTCTCGACATCGGCCAGGGTCACGGTCGCGCCGAACACGACCCGCGAGCCGGCGTTCAGCGTGGACACGTCGATGACCTGCGCATGCGACAGCTCGGCTTCGAGCTGCTTGATCCGGCCTTCGATGAAGCCCTGCTGCTCGCGCGCGGCATGGTATTCGGCATTCTCCTTCAGATCGCCATGCGCACGGGCCTCGGCGATGGCGTTGATCACCGCCGGCCGCTGCACGCTCTTGAGCTGTTCGAGTTCGGCGCGCAGACGCTTCGCGCCTTTCAGGGTGAGCGGGGCTCTCATGCTTCGAGTTCCTTGTGAAGTTCCTGCAGCGCCCACACCGGGCCGCTGTCGCGGAAATCGAGAGAATGCAGCAAGGCCTTCGCGCCCGCAATCGTCGTCGAGTAGGTCACCCGTTGCTGCAGGGCCTCGCGCCGGATCGAGAAGGAGTCGGCGATCGCCTGCTTGCCCTCGGTGGTGTTGACGATATACACGATCTCGCCGTTCTTGATCCGGTCGACGATGTGCGGACGACCCTCGGCGACCTTGTTGACGATCTCGCAGGCGAAGCCCTGTTCCTGCAACCAGGCCGCGGTGCCGCGCGTGGCGACCAGTGCGTAGCCGCGGCGGATCAGTTCTTCAGCCACCGCCAGCACGCGGTGCTTGTCGGGATCGCGCACGGAAATGAAGGCCTTGCCCTTCGGCGGCGCCTTGATCCCGGCCGCCTCCTGCGCGCGCGCGAACGCGGCGCCGAAGCTGCGGCCGACACCCATCACTTCGCCGGTGGAGCGCATTTCCGGGCCGAGAATGGGATCGACGCCCTGGAATTTCGCGAACGGGAAGATCGCTTCCTTCACCGAGTAGTAGTCCGGGACGATCTCCTTCGTCGCGCCCTGCTCCGCCAGCGTCTTGCCGGCCATGCAGCGTGCGGCGATCTTCGCCAGCGGCATGCCGGTGGCCTTGGACACGAACGGCACCGTGCGCGAGGCGCGCGGATTCACTTCGAGCAGGAAGATGGTGTCGCTGACATCATCGCCGGACGACACGGTCTGGATCGCGAACTGGGTGTTCATCAGGCCGATGACCTTCAGCGCCTTGGCCAGGGCGACGACCTGATCGCGCAGGCGATCCTGGGTCTCGGCCGAGAGCGAATACGGCGGCAGCGAACACGACGAATCGCCCGAATGCACACCGGCCTCCTCGATGTGCTCCATCACCCCGCCGATCAGCACGTTGCCGTCCTTGTCGGCGATGATGTCGACATCGACCTCGACCGCATGGTCGAGGAAGCGGTCCAGCAGCACCGGCGAATCGTTCGAGACCTTCACCGCGTCGCGGATGTAGCGCGACAGGTCGGCGTCGGAATACACCACTTCCATCGCGCGGCCGCCCAGCACGTAGCTGGGACGCACGACCAGCGGGTAGCCGATCTCGCGCGCCAGCGCGAGGGCTTCGTCGGGGTTGCGCGCGGTGCGGTTCGGCGGCTGCTTCAGGCCGAGGTCCTCGACCAGTTTCTGGAAGCGTTCGCGATCCTCGGCCAGATCGATCGAGTCCGGCGAGGTGCCGATCACCGGCACGCCGTTGGCTTCCAGCGCCTGCGCCAGCTTCAGCGGCGTCTGTCCGCCGTACTGCACGATCACGCCCTTCGGCTGTTCCAGCTCCACGATCTCCAGCACGTCTTCCAGCGTCAGCGGCTCGAAGTACAGGCGATCGGAGGTGTCGTAGTCGGTGGAGACGGTTTCCGGGTTGCAGTTGACCATGATGGTTTCGTAACCGTCCTCGCGCAGGGCGAGCGCGGCGTGCACGCAGCAGTAGTCGAACTCGATGCCCTGACCGATCCGGTTCGGGCCGCCGCCCAGCACCATGATCTTGTCGCGCGCGGTCGGCGCGGCTTCGCATTCGTCCTCGTAGGTGGAATACAGATACGCGGTGGTCGTGGCGAACTCGGCGGCGCAGGAGTCGACGCGCTTGTACACCGGACGCACGCCGAACGCCTTGCGCAGCGCGCGCACCGCGGTTTCGTTGGTGCCGGCGAGCTGCGCCAGACGGGCATCGGAAAACCCCTTGCGCTTGAGCGCGCGCAGGCGCTTCGCGTCGAGTCCTTCGAGACCGGCGGCGGCGACCTCGCGTTCGCAGGCGATCAGTTCCTCGATCTGGTCGAGGAACCACGGATCGACGAACGACAGCGCATGCACGTCTTCCACCGACAGCCCGGCGCGGAAGGCATCGGCGAGGTAGAACATGCGCTCGGGACCGGCTTCCTTGACCTCGCGGCGCAGACGCGCCATGCCCTCGTCGCTGGCCAGATCCAATCCGGTCGGATCGAGACCGACCTTGCCGGTCTCCAGCCCGCGCAGCGCCTTCTGCAGCGATTCCTGGAAGGTGCGGCCGATCGCCATCACCTCGCCCACCGACTTCATCTGCGTGGTCAGGCGCGCATCGGCGGCGGGGAATTTCTCGAACGCGAAGCGCGGAATCTTGGTCACGACGTAATCGATGCTGGGCTCGAACGACGCCGGCGTGAGTCCACCGGTGATCTCGTTCTTCAACTCGTCGAGGGTGTAGCCGACCGCGAGCTTGGCCGCGACCTTGGCGATCGGGAAACCGGTGGCCTTCGACGCCAGCGCCGACGAGCGCGACACGCGCGGATTCATCTCGATCACGACCACGCGGCCGTTCTGCGCGTTGATGCCGAACTGCACGTTGGAGCCGCCGGTGTCCACGCCGATCTTGCGCAGCACCGCGATCGACGCGTCGCGCAGGCGCTGGTATTCCTTGTCGGTGAGGGTCTGCGCCGGGGCGACGGTGATGCTGTCGCCGGTGTGCACGCCCATCGGGTCGAGATTCTCGATCGAGCAGACGATGATGCAGTTGTCCGCGGTGTCGCGGACCACTTCCATCTCGAATTCCTTCCAGCCGAGCACCGATTCCTCGATCAGCACTTCATGCACTGGCGACAGATCGAGGCCGCGCTTCGCGATCTCCTCGAACTCTTCCTTGTTGTAGGCGATGCCGCCGCCGGTGCCGCCGAGGGTGAAGCTCGGCCGGATGATGGTCGGATACCCGACCTTGGCCTGGATCTCGACCGCCTGCTCGAACGTGCGCGCGACCTCGGCCTTCGGGCATTCCAGGCCGATCTCCTGCATCGCGACGCGGAACAGTTCGCGGTCCTCGGCCATGCGGATCGCATCGCGCTTGGCGCCGATCAGTTCGACGCCGTACTTTTCCAGCACGCCGTTGTCGGCGAGATCCAGCGCGCAGTTCAGCGCGGTCTGGCCGCCCATCGTCGGCAGCAGCGCGTCGGGACGCTCCTTCTCGATGATCTTCTCGACCATGCGCCAGTTGATCGGCTCGATGTAGACGGCGTCGGCCATCCCCGGATCGGTCATGATCGTGGCCGGATTGCTGTTGACCAGGACCACGCGATAGCCCTCGTCGCGCAGGGCCTTGCAGGCCTGGGCGCCGGAGTAATCGAATTCGCAGGCCTGACCGATCACGATCGGGCCGGCGCCGATGATCAGGACGGTCTGGATGTCGGTGCGCTTGGGCATGAGGTC
>JAYRTK010000334.1:0-3683 GCA_041919595.1 Lysobacteraceae bacterium | reverse complement strand
CGAGGCCCTGGAGCAGTATCCCTGGCCCGGCAACATCCGCGAGCTGCAGCATGTGATCGAGCGCACCGTGCTGCTGTCGCAGGGCGAAACCGTGCGCGAGCAGGACCTGCAGCTGACCGCCGGCGCCGTGCCCGCCGCCGGCGACGAGCTCGCGGCGCTGACGCTGGACCAGGCCGAAGTCCGGTTGATCCAGCAGGCCCTGCAGCGGCATCAGGGCAACGCCAATGAAGCGGCGAGGGCGCTGGGGATCAGTCGTTCCGCCCTGTATCGCCGGCTGGGCAAACGGGCGCCGGCTTGAACCGCGCGGCGCGCTCGCCGGCGTCGCCGCGACGGCGCAGGTCGGCCACCGATCTGCGTCTGCTCTGGCTGGTCGCGAGCGCGGCCCTGCCATCGCTGGTGATGCTCGTGCTGTCGCTGTGCGGCGTCGAGCTGCCCGCCGGGGTGTGGACGGCGCTGACGATCCTGTCGCTGGTCTGGGTGCTCGCGATCGCGGTCGGCACGCGCAACGGCGTACTCCACCACATCCGCACGTTGACCAACCTGATCGAGGCCACCCAGGCGCAGGACTACGGCGCGTTGGGCGCGCGTGCGCGCGAACCCGGCGAACTGGGCGAGCTGTACCGCCAGATCAACGCGCTCGCGACCCGGCTGAAGGAGGATCGCCAGAGCGAACAGGAACTGCTCGGCGTGCTGGAGAAGGTGGTCAGCCAGATCAGCGTGGCGATCATCGTCTGCGACTCGCGTGACCGCATCCGTCTGGTCAATCTGCGCGCCTGCACGTTGCTCGGTTCCAGTGCGGAGGCGCTGGTCGGCGTCGAATTCGCCGCCACTCCGCTGGCGGCGCTGCCGCTGTCGTCCGAGCCGCAGCTGCTCGCGCACCGCTTCCCGGGTGGCGAAGGTCGCTGGCAGGTGGTGCAGCAGCAGTATCGGCATCAAGGCCGTCCCAGCCGGATCGTGTTCATCACCGATCTCAAGCAGGTGCTGTCGGAAGAGGAGATCTCGGCCTGGCAGCGCCTGATCCGGGTCATCAGCCATGAAGTGAACAACTCGCTGACGCCGATCATGTCGCTGTGCCAGACGCTGACCGCGATCCTCGACCGGCCCGACAGCGCCGACTACGCCGGCGACGTGCGCGACAGCCTCGGCGTGATCGCCGATCGCGCGAAGGGGCTCAAGGAATTCATCACCGCCTACGCGCGGATCGCCCGGTTGCCCGAACCGCAGAAGATCCTCTTCCCGGCGGAGCGCCTGGTCGAACGGGTCAAGGGCATCTTCGCGCGAGACGCACTGGACATCGTCGGGCCGACGCCGGACATCGGCCTGTTCGGCGACCCGGTGCATCTGGAGCAGGCGTTGATCAATCTGATCCGCAACGCGCTGGAAGCCACGGGGCCGGACGGCCCGCCGGTGCGCTTCCGCTGCCACGTGCGCGGCGAGGTCTGCGAATTTGAGATCGTCGACAGCGGTGGCGGCATCAGCAATCCGGGCAATCTGTTCGTGCCGTTCTACACCACCAAGCCCGAGGGGGCGGGGATCGGACTGGTGCTGTGCCGGCAGATCGCGGCGCGTCACTTCGGTGAGGTCACGCTGGAGAACCGCGGCGACGCCCGCGGTGCGATCGCCCGACTGGTGCTGCCGCTGCCGGCACGCCAGACGCTGCACTAGTCCCGAGGCCGTTCCGGGACGGTGGTTCGCGTCCCGATTCCGGGATCGCGAGTGTCCCGAAAATGGGATTTCGATGCCTCGCGGATGGGCGAAAAGCCTTGTGATTTCAATCGAATCAGCAGGTTGCGCGATTGGCACGCGCCTTGCGGATGTTGCGATGGAAACGGCATTCTGCTGACGGTATTCCCGATGGATCGAGTCAGGACACAAACAGGCAAAAGCAACAGGAAGCGCTGGCTCGCGATCGCGGGCGCGCTCGCGGTGGTCGCGATCGGCGTCACCGTGGTCAGCGTCGATTTCACCAGTCAGCGCGTCGATACCGACAAGATCACGATCGGCACGGTCGAACGCGGCCTGATGGAGATCAAGGTCAGCGCCAACGGCGAACTGGAAGCCGAGAACATCGAGCAGCTGTCGGCGCAGGTCTCCGGCCGTGTCGCCAAACTGCACGTCAAGCCCGGCGCCAAGGTCGATGCCGGGCAGGTGCTGGTCGAGCTGACCAATCCGCAGCTGATCGCCAGTGCCGAGGAGGCGCAGTCGGCGTGGGAAGGCGCGGTCAAGGAGATGCAGGCGGCGCGCGCCGATCTGCAGACCGGCATGCTGAACCAGGAAGGCGTCCTGACCCAGGCACGCTTCAATCTCGAGAAGGCACGGCTGCAGTTGGAAGCGGAATCGCGGCTGATCGACCAGAAGATCATTTCCGAGATCGACTACAAGCGCACCAAGCTCAATGTCCGCCAGGCCGAGATGCTTTACGAGATCGAGGCGAACCGGTTGCGCGAGATCCGCGACAACATCAAGGTGCAGCTGGCGGTGTCGGAATCGCGGGTGAGCCAGCTCGCGCGTGCGCTGGAACGTGCGCGCAACGACGTCGCCAATCTGCGCATCGTCGCCGGCATTCCGGGCATCGTCCAGGCGATCGACGTCGAGGTGGGCCAGCAGATGCAGCCCGGCAGTCCGATCGGCCGTGTCGCCCAGCAGGAAGGCCTGTACGCCGAGCTGAAGGTGCCGGCGCGCGAGGCCGCCGACGTGCGCGTTGGCCAGAGCGTCGTCATCGATACCCGCAGCGGCACGGTCAAAGGCAGCGTTTCGCGCATCGACCCCGGCGTGACCCAGGGCGCGGTGATCGTCGACGTCGATCTGCAGGGCGATCTGCCCCCGGGCGCACGCCCGCAGCTCCAGGTCGAGGGCATCGTCTACATCAGTCGTCTGCCGAACACGCTGTACGTGGCGAAACCGGCCTACGTGAAATCGGATTCGTCGATCGCCGTCTACAAGCTCGACGCCGGCGGCGGTTACGCCGAACGTACGACGATCCGCGTCGGCAAGGTGTCGGTCAACCACGTCCAGGTGCTCGACGGACTCGAGGCCGGCGACCGCATCATCACCTCTGAAATCGGCGAATGGCAGGACCAGGAGCGGATTCTGCTGAACTGACGCTGCTGGACCGACGCATCGCCCGGGAACCAGGAAACGCAATCTCCTCTGATTAGGCAAAGACCATGAATTACATGTTCGATCTGAAATATGCCTGGCGACTGCTGGTCAAGTCGTGGGGCTATTCGCTGCTGTGCGCCGGCGTGGTCGCGCTGAGCGTGGGGCTGACGTTGTGGACATATTCGCTGATCTACAGCCAGTCGCTCAAGCCGATGGGGTTTCCCGGCTCCGACCGCTGGTATAGCGTGCAGATCGCACCGGATGCCGAGAGCAGCCCGGAACCGAGCGTCGATGCGTATACCTATCAGGAGATCCGTAAACGCAATCCCGATGTCGACTACATCGGTGCATTCTCGCAGCGCACCACGCTGTTGAGCGAAGGTCAGGCCAGCGCAAGTCTGCGCGGCGTGGCGATCAGTCCGCGGCTGCTCGCGGCGACCGGCGGCAAGCCGCTGCACGGTCGTCTGCTCGAAGAGGCTGATGCGCAGCCCGGCGCTTCTCCGGTCGTTGTGCTGAGCTACGACACTTGGAAGA
Organism: Lysobacteraceae bacterium; assembly: GCA_041919595.1. Lineage (GTDB taxonomy): Bacteria > Pseudomonadota > Gammaproteobacteria > Xanthomonadales > Xanthomonadaceae > Lysobacter_I. The sequence goes on along the minus strand of JAYRTK010000334.1, from coordinate 47 downwards.
ACTACTTCGCATCGGATCCCGCCGTGGTCGGCAAGCAGGCCCGAATC
>JAYRTK010000333.1:0-3727 GCA_041919595.1 Lysobacteraceae bacterium | reverse complement strand
AAACAGTTGCGCGATCGGACCTGAAGACCCTCCTGCGGGCTCGGCGGCGACGCTCTCGCGCGCGCCTCATCCATTGCGGTACCGTAGCGCCTCCTGTCGTTCGCGAGGCGTGGGTCGCATGTCTGTCTGGATCGGTCTATCCGCCGTCTTCGTCGTCCTGTTCGTGGTCTTCATCGCGCCCCGTCTCGCGGCATCGAAGCCGCGATCGCAGCCATCGGACACGGCCTCCTCTGGCGACGACCCGATCGTTTCAGCGCACCACGATGACGACTGCGACGATGGCGACACCGGAAATTCCGACAGCTGCGATGCGGGCGGAGGAGACAGCGGTGGCGGAGACGGCGGTGGCGGCGATGGTGGCGGCGGCGATTGACGCCATGCACGCATCGCCCATGCATCATGCCGCGCAGTATCGCGCGATCGTCGACTTCATCGCCGGCATCGGATTGCCGATCGCCGAGGCCGCGTTGCCCGACGGCACCTTCCTGCCGGGAATCGCGATCCGCGACGGCGGGCTGGTGGTCGATCCCGCCAAACTGGCGTGGCCGGGCGATCTGCTGCACGAGGCCGGACATCTCGCGGTGCTGCCGACGGCGCTGCGTCCCACGGCACACGACGATCTGGTCGACGAGGCCGATGTCGAACATGCCGGCGAACTCGAAGCGATGGCCTGGGCCTGGGCGGCGGTGGTCGAACTCGGACTGCCACCCGAGGTGTTGATCCACGACGGCGGTTACAACGGCAAGTCGCGCGATCTGCTGCAGATGTACGCGTTCGGCGTATACCCGGGGCTGCAGGGCCTGTGCGCCGCAGGCCTGACCGCGGCGCCGGGTTTCGCCCCGGAGCCGCTGCCGGTGCGATATCCGCAGATGTTGCGGTGGTTGCGGGAGTGAGCCACAGGCTGCGACGACGGGCCTGAGCCCACCTTACGGATTCCGGGCGAAGCGTTCGCCGAACCGCTCCCGCAGCAGGGCCTTCTGCACCTTGCCCATGGTGTTGCGCGGCAGTTCCGGCAGGATCTCCAGCGCCTTCGGCTGCTTGTAGCGCGCGAGATTCTCGCGCAGCACGGCGTCGATCGCGGCGGGATCCAGCGTCGCGCCGGGCTGCGGCACCAGCACTGCGAACACGGCTTCGCCGAAATCCGGATGCGGAACGCCGATCACCGCGGATTCGAGCACGCCGGGCTGGGCGTCGAGCAGCAGTTCGACTTCCTTCGGATAGACGTTGAAACCGCCGCTGATGATCAGGTCCTTCTGCCGGCCGATCAGCGTGAGATAGCCGTCCGCGCTGAAGATACCGAGATCGCCGGTGATGAAGAAGCCGTCCTCGCGGAACTCCTCGCGGGTCCTGTCGGGCAGATTCCAGTAGCCCCGGAACACGTTCGGCCCGCGCACTTCGACGCTGCCGGTTTCGCCCGGGGACAGCGGCGCGCCGGTCGCGGGATCGGCCACCCGCACCTCCACGCCCGGCAGCGGCAGGCCGACGGTGCCGGCCCGACGTTCGCCGTCGTAGGGGTTCGAGGTGTTCATGTTGGTCTCGGTCATGCCGTAACGTTCGAGGATGCGATGCCCGGTGCGGGCCTCGAACGCGACATGCGTTTCCGCGAGCAGCGGCGCCGATCCCGATACGAACAGACGCATGTGCGCGACCAGGTCGCGATCGAACCGGGGATCGTCGAGCAGCCGCGTGTAGAACGTGGGCACGCCCATCAACACGGTCGCGCGCGGCAACAGGCGCAGGATCGCTTCGAGATCGAATCCGGGCAGGAACAGCATCGTCGCGCCGCTGGCGAGCGCGACATGGGTCGCGACGAACAGACCGTGGGTGTGGAAGATCGGCAGCGCATGCAGCAGCGCGTCGTCGTGGCCGAACCGCCATTCGCGGGCGAGCGTTTCGGCGTTCGAGAGCAGATTGCCGTGGCTGAGCATCGCGCCCTTGGACCGTCCGGTGGTGCCGGAGGTGTAGAGCAGCGCGGCGAGATCGTCCGCAGCGCGGTCCTCGATGCGCGCGGGCCCGGTCTGGGCATCGCACAACGCGCGGAAGCTGCCATGCCCATGCGCATCGAGCGTGTGCAGCACCGCACCGCAGTTCGCCGCCGATCCGGCCAGCGCCCCGGCCTTCGCCGGATCGACCAGCAGCAGGCGGGGACGCGCATCGCCGATGAAATAGTCGACTTCCGCCGGGGTATAAGCCGTGTTGAGCGGCAGGAACACCGCGCCGATGGCCGCGGTCGCGCCGTACAGCGCCAGCGCCTCGGGCGTCTTCGCGACCTGCACCGCGACGCGGTCACCGGGAGCGACGCCCTGCGCGCGCATCGCGCCCGCGGCACGATGGATCATCGCGAGAAACTCGACACCGGACAGCGAGGTGCCGTCGGCGAGCACGAAGACAGGACGGGCGCGTTCAGCGAGCGGTGCGAACAGACGATCGTAAAGCGGATTGGGCACGGCGGTCCTCGACCGGGAACGGGTGGAGAGAGGTGACCGCCCATGCTAACCGCACCGACACCGATCACGGCGACGGGGACGGCAGCGCACGCGGGCAGGCGGCACTCCGGGCCATCGTGCGCACGGAAAGACGCACTCCTCCTCAAGTGCAACGTGCCAACCTGCGCATTCCGTCACGTACCCGCTTGAAAATCGCGCGCAGGACTGATAACCATATCCGCGACGGGGGCGTTTCCCGTGTCCATGTCGAACCACCGGATCGGTTTCGTTCGACATCGCACCGGACGCGCAACAGGAGGCTCGTCAGGAATGCCCGGCTTTTCGCTGCCGGGCCTGGAACGGACTCCGGTGGCCGGGACGGCCGCCGCCAGCACGGCGTTGTCCGCCGGCAGGAGTGGCATGGACGCGATACCGATCCGCGAACCCCAGGACCAGAACGATCTGGTCTGTCACTGCGCCGGCGTCGGCCGCGCGCGCATCAAGGCGGCGATCGCCACCGCGCCGGCCTCCAACCTGGAATCCCTCGGTCGCCAACTCGGCTGCGGCGTGCATTGCGGCTGCTGCCGGCCGCTGGTGCAGGAACTGCTCGGCGAATCGCCGTGGTACGAAGTGGCGAACGCCAAGCGCACCACGCTCACCGACGGCCGTTTCCCGCAGCGCGATATCGTCCAGCTCGATCTGCAACTGGTGGGATTTCCGCCTTATCCGCAGGCGAAACCGGCGCAGCACGTGGTGCTGCAGGCCTGGATCGACGACACCTGGGTGACCCGCACCTACACCGTCGTCAATCAGTCGGCGGACGGCAACACGGTCAGCATCGCCATGCGCCGGCTTCCCTACGGCGAGCTGACCACCCGGCTGCTCGACGCGGACGAAACCATCTTCGCGTCGATCCCGCTGCGGATCGCGGTGCCGGCCGGCGTCCCCGATCCGGCCGACGGTCGCCCGGTGGTGTGCTTCGTCGCCGGCGTCGGCGTCACCCTGGCGCTGTCGCTGATGAACGGGCGCAAGCCGGGATCGATGCTGCACGTCGACTACAGCGCGGCCTATCGCGGCGACATGGTCTATGCGGACCGGATCGAAGCCTCGGCCGCGAGCAGCAGCGAAGTCAGCTGCTATCTGCGCGCCGACGATGTCGATGGCCACATCGACGACGAGGACATCCTCGAAACCGCACAGCGCTTTCCCGGCGCGCGGTTCTACGTCTGCGGTCCGCAGGGCTACACCGGCAACGTGGTCGCCGGACTGCACAAGGCCGGCGTGCCCGATGCGGATGTGCG
>JAYRTK010000332.1:0-3730 GCA_041919595.1 Lysobacteraceae bacterium | reverse complement strand
CCGACTGACGGACCACACGCCAGCGATGGCGAGCAACGCGGCCGCCATCAGCACCAACACGCGGTTGGCGATGCAGGCGTGAATGAGGCGGGCGATCATGACCGCGCCTCCCCACCATCCGGTTTCACGTCGCGGATGGTGCAGTCGCTCGCCGCTCCGGGCGCGAATTTCGGGACCAGTTGCATGTCCATGAACGGCGACTTGCCCGGTTTATCGAAATGCTGGTCCGGCACCATCGGGTCGTACCAGTACGCCACCGTGCAGGTGCGTGCCGGCGATCTGCTGGGCGCACGCTGTGCGCTGCGAGGCATCGGCGTCGTGGCGCGCACCTCCGACTGCGTGCGCATGGGCATCGGTTCGGGCTCGGGTTGCGGAGACGCCTGCATGGCGTCTTCCCGCTTCGGCATCGTGGCCTGGGCAGGCAGTGCCGGCGCCTCGCCCATGCGCGCCAACGCGCCGGACAGGCTGGCCTCCGAGTCGATCAGGAACTGGCCGGAAACCACCACGCGCTCACCACCATCGAGTCCGGCGAGAATCTCGGTGCGCCCGTCGCCGCTGCGGCCGGTGCGCACGCGGACCGGGCGGAACTCGCCCGTCGCCGTCTGCACGATCACCCGGCTGTCGTCGCCGGTCGCGATCAACGCCTCGTTCGGAATCAGCGGCACCGGCGCCCCGGCATCCGCTTGCAGCACCACGTCGGCGAACATCCCCGGCGCGAGGACGCCATCGGGATTGCGCAGTACGATCCGCGCCCGCTGCGTGCGTCTGACGGCATCGACCACCGGCAACAGGCGCTCCACCTCGCCCTTGAACGTCTGCCCCGGCAGCGCATTGATCGTCGCCTCCACCGGCGTGCCGGGCCGGATGCCGGCCACGCCGGCTTGTGGAATCGCGGCCTCCAACCACAACGTGGCCGTGCCGTTGATCCGGAACAGCGGCGTACCCGCCATCACCGTCTGGCCTTCGCGGACCAGCACATCGCTCACCACGCCATCGCCCGGTGACGTCAACGCCACACCGCCACTGCCGCTGTGACCGGGCACACCCAACACGCGCAATCGCTGCTGCGCCGCGCCGCGCAACTCGCGCGCGGCCGCCGAGCGCGCATCACCCAGCGCCTGCGCTTCGGCCAGCGCGCTGCTCCACTCGGGGGCCAGCAAGGTCGCCAGCGCCTGACCGCGATGGACCGGCTCGAATGGCGCCTTCACCTCGACCCGCGTCACGATCCCCTCGACACGGGCGCTGACCACCAATTCATGGCGCAGGTCCCAGGTCAAGGTGCCCGGCACGCGGATCGTGGACGCGAGCGTTCCGGTGTCGACCACGGCGGTGCGGATGCCCACGTTCTGCTGCATGTCCGACGAAATGCGCACGCCGCCGCCGACCGTCTCATCGGCGTATTTCGGGACCAGTTGCATGTCCATGAACGGCGATTTGCCCGGCTTGTCGAAATGCTGGTCCGGCACCATCGGGTCGTACCAGTACAGGGCTTTGCGTTCACCAGCGGTCGATGCGGTTTCGGCGACCATCGGCTTGCCGTGCCCGGCCTCGTGCCGCGCCCACCAGCGGCCTGCGAACAGACCGACGGCCAGCAGGCCGATCGCCAGACAGACTGCGATCACATACGTTTGCTTGCGGGTCATGGCTGGGTTTCCTCGTCGACGAGCAGATAGGCGAGCGCGGCCCAGACGCGCCCGAGTTCGCCCAGGTGGCGGGCGTGTTCGATGTGCAGTTCGAGTGCGTCGCGGCGGGCATCGAGCCACGGTTGCAAGGGGCCGCCGCCGCGGTAGGCCGCCAATGCGACCTGCGCGCGGTCGTGCGCCAGCGGCAACGCCTGTTGTTCCTTGCGTTCGACCTGACGCTTGAGCCCATGCCACTGGGCGAGGGCGCGGCGCACGGCTTCGACCTGCAGGCGGCGCGCGTCCTCGTGTTCGGCCACGACCGCATCCCGTTCCGCGCGCCGCGCCGCGACGCCGCGATCCTGACGAGTGCGCGTCCACAGTGGCAGGCCGATGGAGAACTCGATCGTCAGCATGTCGCTGCGCGACATGCCCCCCGGCGCGTGCGCGCGCTGGCCGTACATCGCACTCACGCTCCAGTCGGGGCGTGTGTCGGCCAGGGCTGCGGTCACTGCCGCCTCGGCCACCGATTCGCGCGACCGCCACGCCAGCAGCGCGCCTTGGCGATCCGTCGACGTCAGCAAAGTGGCCTCGTCGACGGGCAGTACGGTCAAGTCCGATGGTGCGCCGATGATCGTCACCTCCTCGGGGGCGATGCCCAGCCAGCGCGCCAAGGTGCTGCGCGCCACCTCGACGGCCGCTTCTGCCGCATCGATGCGATTGTCCAGTTCCAGCGCCGCCGACTGGACGGCCAGCGCATCGGCCGCCGTGCCGGTGCCACCGGCCAGCCGTGCCTTGGCGATGCGGATCGCCAGGGCCGACTGCGCCCGTTGCGCCTGCAGTGCCTCCACCTCGCGCTGGGCGGTCCACAACCCGATCCAGGCTTCGGCAGCCGCCTGGCGGACGGCCAGTCGTTCGGCCAGGCTCAGCGCCTGCGTCTGTTCGATCATGCGATCGGCCATCGCCTGGCGCGACTGGCGCTTGGCCCGCGCCGGGAATTCCTGCATGACACCGACCTGCCGCATGGTCATGTCATCGGCGCGCAGGTCGAACGCATCGGTACCGGTGACCGGGAGGTTGGTCAGCCCGAAGGTCAGCCTGGGATCGGGCAGCGCGCCAGCGCGCGCCGCCTCCTCGCGGGCGGCTTCGATCTGCGACCGTCGCGCCTGAAGCGTGGGCGCGCGCGCCTCCGCCAGACGCACGGCCTCATCGAATCCAATGGGTGTCGCCGACCACGCAGGTGCGGCGACGCAGGTCAGAGCGAGCGCAAGCAGCGCCCAATGACGGCCACTGCACCGGCGGCGCAGCGAAAGAAAACGAGACATGGAACCTCCGAACACGCAACGACGAACGCGCCGCCGGGATCGGCAGCGCGGGAGCGGCGTGGTCGGGGTCTAGATCTGCAGGCTACAGAAGCGTTGCGCGGGCGGCGGGTCCGACCGGCAGACGGGCACGTCTTCGTAGTATTGCGCCCGCACCGGCGGCAGCAGGGCTTCGGTCAGGGCAAAGTGCGGCGGCGGCAGCGCCGATGGCGGCACCTGCAAGGGATTGAAATCGGGAGTCGCGATCTGGCCATCCTGACAGTGCGTGATGCACAGCGCCGGTGCCTCGGGGTCCGGCATCGTCATGTCCTCGCATCCGGCCATCATCGATGCGGGCTCCGATGGCGGTGCTTGAACAGGACAGGCATACGCGGCCACCGCGATCTGCAGGAACAACATGCAACACAGGGCGCACGCCGCCATCATTCGACGGACACGGGTACGCCTGAATCGCAGTGTGACCATACCGACTATGTGACGCCTTTGCGATGGTCGCGTCAAGTGGCGAACACCCAGTCGCTCAAGCCCGATACGGGGAAATCTGTTCAGGTTGGGGCTGTTGAACGCCTCAACGCCGAAGCAGTTTCCAATACGAATTCGCAAAGAAAGGCAATGCTGCCATCAATACCCGTCTCAATGCCCAACGCAAGTAACTGACGCACCGCATGCTCCATATCTTCTGCCTCGCGGGTGGCAGTCGCTGTCTCGACTCCGGAGGCGACCAGTAGCAAGAAGCGCTGCTCGGCAGGAATGTCCCGAAACGGGATCTCGCGCGTGGTCTCAGTCATG
>JAYRTK010000331.1:0-3769 GCA_041919595.1 Lysobacteraceae bacterium | reverse complement strand
AGGTCGACGGCGTGGACATCAGCGACGACGCCCTGGCGCTGTCCGCCGAGAACAAGGCCCGCCTGCACGCCGAGAACGTCCGTTTCCTGAAGTCGGACCTGTTCGGCGGCCTGCAGGGCGAGCACTACGACCTGATCGTCACCAATCCGCCCTACGTCACCAACGACGAGACCGACGCGCTGCCGAAGGAATATTCCTACGAGCCCGAGCTCGGTCTGCGCGCCGGCGACGACGGCCTGGATCTGGCGCTGCGGATTCTCCGCGACGCCCCGCTGCACCTGACCGAGGACGGGCTGCTGATCTGCGAAGTCGGCGAGTCCGAGCGCGCGCTCAACCGTCTGCTGCCGGAACTGCCGCTGGCCTGGGTCGAATTCAAGGTCGGCCAGATGGGCGTGTTCGTCGTCGAATGCCGCGATCTGGTGACCTACCACGCGCGCATCCGGCAGCTCGCCGACGCCCGAGACCCTGCCGCGCATGCTGCTGCGGCGCCCGGCGCCGCGGCGCCGGCCTCCGCCGGTCTGTTCTGAGGCCCGGCGCGTGAGCAACAGTTTCGGCCATCTGCTCCGCGTCACCACCTTCGGCGAATCGCACGGGCCGGCGATCGGCTGCGTGATCGACGGCTGCCCGCCCGGACTGGCGATTTCGGAAGAGGAATTCGCCCACGACCTCGAACGCCGCGCCACCGGCCGCAGCCGCCACACTTCGCAGCGCCACGAGACCGATGCGGTCGAGATCCTCAGCGGTGTGTACGAAGGCCGCACCACCGGCACCCCGATCGCGCTGCTGATCCGCAACACCGACGCGCGCAGCAAGGACTACAACAGCATCGCCGCGCAGTTCCGTCCGGCGCATGCCGATTACACCTACTGGCAGAAGTACGGTCACCGCGATCCGCGCGGCGGCGGGCGCAGCAGCGCGCGCGAGACCACGATGCGCGTGGCCGCTGCGGTGATCGCGAAGAAATGGCTGGCCGAGCGCTATGGCGTGACCGTGCGCGGGCATCTGTCGCAGCTGGGCGAACTGCGTCCTGATGAAAACCTGGGTGCGTTCGACTGGCAGGTCGTCGAGGGCAACCCGTTCTTCTGGCCGATCGAAGCCCAGGTCCCGGCGCTCGAAAGCTACATGGACGCGCTGCGCAAATCCGGCGATTCGGTCGGCGCACGCGTCACCGTGGTCGCCGACGGCGTGCCGCCGGGCTGGGGCGAACCGATCTACGGCAAGCTCGACGGCGACCTGGCCGCGGCGATGATGTCGATCAACGCGGTGAAGGGCGTGGAGATCGGCGACGGTTTTGCCTCGGTCGCGCAGAAGGGCAGCTTTCATCGCGACGAGATGACCCGCGACGGCTTCCTGTCGAACCACGCCGGCGGCATCCTCGGCGGCATCAGCAGCGGCCAGCAAGTGGTGTGCTCGGTCGCGTTCAAGCCGACCTCCAGCCTGCGCCTGCCCGGGCGCGGACTGAACGTGCTGGGCGAGGACGTCGAAGTGATCACCACCGGCCGTCACGACCCCTGCGTCGGCATCCGCGCCACGCCCATCTGTGAGGCGATGATGGCGTTGGTGCTGATGGACCAGGCGCTGCGCCATCGCGCGCAGTGCGGCGATGTCGGCGAGATCTCGCCGCGAATTCCCGCGACCACCGGCAACGACGCGAAACGATAGCGGCCCGTCGCCGGTGACGCCCCCACAGGCAGCGACGCGCCGCAGAGACAACCGCAACGCACACAACCCGAATCCCATTCCTGTAGGAGCGACGCAAGTCGCGACCTGCGCCCGATGCCACGCAGGCCGGTCCTGCATTCCGCGCATCGTCGCGACTCGCGTCGCTCCTACACAAAGCACATCAGGCGAAATAGACCCATGAGCAAGCAATTCAAGGTGGCGGTGGTCGGCGCGACGGGCGCCGTGGGCGAGGTGATGCTGTCGATCCTCGCCGAGCGCAAGTTTCCGGTGGGCGAGATCGTCGCGCTGGCGAGCGAACGCTCGGCCGGCGAATACGTGAAGTTCGGCGACGACGAAGTGATGGTGCGCGATCTGGCCACGTTCGATCCGACCGGCGTGGACATCGCGCTGTTCTCGGCCGGCGGTTCGATCTCGAAGGAATACGCGCCGAAATTCGCCGCCGCCGGCGCGGTGGTGATCGACAACTCCTCGGCCTTCCGCTACGACGACGACGTGCCGCTGGTGGTCAGTGAAGTGAACCCTGAAGCGGCGAAGCAGCGGCCGCGCGGCATCATCGCCAATCCGAACTGTTCGACCATGCAGATGCTGGTCGCGCTGGGCCCGATCCACCGCAAGGCCGGGATCGAGCGCATCAACGTGGCGACCTACCAGTCGGTTTCGGGCGCCGGCCGTTCCGGTCTCGAAGAACTCGGCCGGCAGACCGCGGCGTTGCTGAATTTCCAGGATGTGGAGCCGCAGCGCTTCCAGGCGCAGATCGCGTTCAACCTGATCCCGCACATCGACGATTTCCTCGACAACGGTTTCACCAAGGAAGAGATGAAGCTGGTCTGGGAGACCCGCAAGATCCTCGGCGATCAGACCATCCAGGTGAATCCGACCGCGGTCCGGGTGCCGGTGTTCTACGGCCATTCCGAGGCGGTGAACGTCGAGACCCGCGAGAAGATCACCGCCGACGAGGTCCGCACCCTGCTGTCGACCGCGCCGGGCGTGGAGATCGTGGACGAGCGCAAGGCGGGCGGCTATCCGACCCCGGTCACCCATGCTTCCGGTCGCGACCCGGTCTACGTCGGCCGCATCCGCGACGATTTCTCGCATCCGCGGGCGATCAATCTGTGGATCGTTTCCGACAACATCCGCAAGGGCGCGGCCCTCAACGCGGTGCAGATCGCCGAACTGGTGGCGGCCGAGGGCTGAGGCCGACCGTTGCGAACCCGGGGACAGATGGCTAGAGTCTCCGGGTTGGCTCTGGGGACAAGCGTGATCAAACACTTGCGGACCACAGTTGGAGCGTTACTGGCAGTGGCGGCCTTGTTGTCGCCGCTGTCCGCGTGGGCGCTCGGACTGGGCCAGATCCGGGTGCTGTCCCAGCGCGATCAGCCGCTGCTGGCCGAAATCCCGATCATTTCCAACGATCCGTCGGAACTCGAGGCCCTGCAGGCACGCCTGGCGTCGCCGGATACCTTCGCCCGCATCGGTCTGGCGCCGCCGCAGGGGATCGTCTCCGACCTGCAGTTCGCGGTGGCGCTGGACGCCCGCGGCCGGCCGGTGGTGCGGGTCACCAGCGCGGTGCCGGTGCAGCAGCCGCTGCTGACGTTCCTGGTCGAGGTCGACTGGGGGCAGGGCCGGCTGGTGCGCGAATACTCGGCGCTGCTCGATACCCCGCAGACCGCCGCCGCTCCGGCGCAGCCGCCGATCCAGGAAGCGACGGTCGATACCGCCAACACCATCGTGCGTCCGGCGGACCCCGCCCGGAACCCGCTGACCGACGCCGCTCCGACCGCGGTGCCGCTGCGTCCGGGCGAACAGACCGCCGCCCGACCGGCCGACCCCTTGACCGCGCCGGCGCCGGTGGCGGTGCCGCTGGCGCCCGAGCCGATTGCGCTGTCGCCCGAGTCCGCCCCTACCGCGATCCCGGTCGAAGTGGCGGCCGACGGAGAGACCCGCGTGGTGCGTCCCGGCGAAACCCTCGGCGGCATCGCCGCGGGTCTCGATCGCGGTTTCAGCCTGGACCAGACCATCGTCGCCCTGCTGCGCGCCAATCCCGAGGCCTTCATCGGCGGCAACGCCAACCGGCTCAGGGCGGGAG
>JAYRTK010000330.1:0-3782 GCA_041919595.1 Lysobacteraceae bacterium | reverse complement strand
GAGGAAGGTCGTGCCGCCGGCAATCCAGTGCAGTCCCGCGTCGGTCCGGATCGCGCGCTCCAGCAGCGTGTCGCCGACCGCGATGGCGCGTCGCAGGTGATCGTCGTCGCCCGTCGCCCTCCACAGATGGAGGCGGATCAGGCCCAGGCCCGCGATGCCGTAATACAGGCTCGAATGTTCGAAAGCTTCGGGCCGCATGTCGGCCGTGTCCGCCAGGGCAAGGGCCGATTCGCGACGACCGGCCTGGAGCAGCATCAGGACGAGGCCGCCCAGACCCGAATACAGCCCCGGCGGCAATGGCTGGGCCCGTGCGTGCGCTTCGATCCAGTCGAGGATGCGCGGATCGACCGCGCCGTCCGCCTGCAGCAGCAGCCATGCGGGGCCGATCGCGCCGTATTGCATCGACACCGGGTTCGTCATGTACAACTCGGGCGAGGCGGGCCACAGGCGGTCCCTGCGCTGCAACTCGCATGTCGCGCGCAGGAAGTCCAGCACGCCGGCGTGCGTTTCGGCGATGGCGCGTCGCGCTTCGGCGGAAACGGGTTCGACGCGCAGCAACTGCTCCCTCGACGGCAACATCAGCCGGCCCGCATCGGGCGTGCGGATCCCGGCGAGGTACGCCGTCGCGCGCGCGAGATCCCAGCGCGCTGCGGGGTCGCGATCGGTGAGGCCCTCGACGAGCGTGTAGAGCTCCTGCGGAAGCCCGAGATCGCCCAGCACGAGACGCAGTTTCGCCATGACGCCGTCGCGCCCGAGATCCAGCCCGGCCGCGCAGAACGTCAGCATGTCGAGGATCAGCACGCCGAAGGCGTAGTGGTCGTCCCGCGGCGATGGCCGCTGCGAAGCGGCCTGCTCCGCCGAAGCGTATCCGGGCGTCCATCCGCGCAGCCACTTGCCCGTATCCGAAAGCGCGTAGGCGAATTCGAGATCGATGAACTTGATCTGTCCGTCCGTATTCGAGAACAGGATGTTGTTCTTGGTCAGGTCGCGCAGCACGATGCCGTGGTCGTGGATCGTCTGCAGGCCTTTCGCGATCGACTGGATCGTGGCGACGATCCGGTCGAGGCCGAATACGGAACGATTGTCCTCTCCGCTGAAGTAGATCTCCATCGAGTGCCCCCAGAGGCTGATGGCGTCCAGTCGTTCGACCACGAGGAACCAGTGCTCCCACTCCTGGAAAAGATCGACATAGCGCGGAACCAGGCCGGTATGCGTGAGCGTTTCGAGCAGGCGCGCTTCGCGTTTCAGGATGTGCGCCGGGTCCTCGGGCATTTCCGTTTCCAGATGTCCGAGCAGACCGCGGACCTCCCGGATCACGATGCGCTGACCATCCTGCAGATCGATGCCGTGATAGATGCCGCCGGAGGCGTTGAACTTGATCACGCCGTCGACCTGATAGCGGTCGCGCAGGACGATCGGGCCGTTTCCGTTTCCGTTTCCGTTTCCGCGTTCGCCGGTCGCGGTGTCGGATTCCGCGGGCGCCTCGAACGGATCGGTCAGACCCGGCGGCAACCTGAAGGTCGGCCCGCGGACATCCTCGATCCAGGTACCGTCATCGAGGGTGTAGCCCGGACTCTTCCTGCCGTAAGGGTCGACCCGATACCGCCCCCGATGGGCGCCGTAACGGTAGAACACGGTCCTGCTGTCCGCATAGGCGCGATCGGTGAGGATGTGCGGCCCGGAGAGATGCCGGGTTCCGTTGTGGAGGACGTCGATCAGGCGCCTGAACTCATCGGGATCCCGCGGATAGGCGGTGACGAATTTTCCGGTCTGGAATCGCGACCAGTTCTTGCCCAGCGACATGTCGAGCATGCGTTTGTCGGCGCAGAACTTGAACGAGACGCCGGCCTCCGCGCACGCGCGGGCGGCGATCGCGAGAGTGTCTTCCGATCGCTCGATCGAGCTCGACAGATGGATCTTCCAGCCGTGTTCGATGCTCTCCCAGCCCGGGGGCACGCAGCTGCTCCAGAATCCGCCGGTGTGGATGGCCCAGTCTTCCGGCAGTTCCCTGCGGACGACATGGATCAGATCGTCGTCGGGTTCGTAGAGATCGATGTTCTCGTAGTAGAGCGGGCTGAGGAAGGAGTAGATGAGGAACGGTTTGGAATCCATTCGATGACGTCGATCGCAGGCGTTGAAAAGAGGAGAACCCGGCGTGGGCCGGGTTCCGGAGTGCACATGGGCGGACGGGAAACCCTCGGCCCGGTCGTGCGATCAACCGCCGGTCTTCGTGCCCCAGCTGCTGGTGGTGCTGGTCGAGCTGGCGATCGACAGACAGTTGATCTCTTCGATCGTTTCGACTTCCAGGGTCTGCAGCGCGAGTACGTTGTTCTTGATGTTGTCCATCGGCTCTCTCCTTAGTGTGGTGGTTTCCGCGATGCGTCGCGCAATGCGGAACGCATTCGTGCGGGCCGGCCCCGATGCATGCCGGTGGGGCCGGTGTCCCGACCATAACCGCCATGGTCGCGGATTGGCAAGCGACGAATCCCCCTGCGGCCACCCGGGTACAATCCCGCCATGAACGCGTTCCCCCTCGACTGGAAGCCCCTGGCAGGCCGTGCGCTGGAAACCGCGCTGAACCGTGCCGTCGACCTCGATCCCGACACCCGCGATGCGCTGAAGGCGCTGGACGGCCGCAGCGTCGTGCTGGCGGTGGAGGGGGGCGGGTCGCCAGCACCGCTGGCGTTGCGCCTGACCGTCGAGGGCCCGCGGTTGCGGGTCGGTCCGGCCGGTGCGGACCAGGCGCCCGATCTGGCCGTGCGCAGCACGCTCGGCGGGGTGCTCTCGTTCGGCATGCGCAATGTGCTGCCGCGATTGCTGGGCGCCGCGTCCGACGATGCCGATGGTCCGCCGGTCGGTGCGATGCGGATCGAGGGCGACGCCGAGCTCGCGCGTCGGCTGCAGCGGCTGGCCGAGCGTTTCGATCCCGACTGGCAGCGTCCGTTCGCGGCGATGTTCGGCGAGGTGCTCGGCGTGCAGATCGCGAACGCGGTCGCGGCCGCGTTGCGGCAGGCGCGCAGCGGCGGACTCAGATTCGCCGAAACCGCCGCCGAATACGTCACCGAGGAATCCCGCGACGTGGTGCCGAAGGCCGAGCTGGAGGCCTTCCACGACGATGTCGACCGCCTGCGCGACGATGCCGAACGTCTGGCCGCCCGGATCGCCCGCCTGCAGAAAAGGGCCGGCGCATGAGCGCCGTGCTGCGCGCCGCGCGCATCGGTCGCGTGCTGATCCGTTATCGCCTCGACGATCTGCTCGACGGCACCCCGGCCGAACGCTGGCTCAAGCTCGCGCGGCCGTTCGTGCCGCGGGCGTCGGCCGAGGTCGCGGCGATGCAACGCGGCGCGCGCCTGCGTCTGGCGCTGCAGGAACTCGGGCCGATCTTCGTGAAGTTCGGCCAGATCCTGTCGACCCGCCGCGATCTGATGCCGCCGGACATCGCGGACGAACTGGCGCTGCTGCAGGACCGGGTCGCGCCGTTCGACGGCGAAACCGCGCGCCGGATCGTCGAGTCCGCGCTGGGCCAGGACATCCGCGAAGCGTTCGAGCACTTCGACACCACGCCGCTGGCGTCGGCCTCGATCGCCCAGGTCCACGCCGCGCGCCTGCCGGGCGGGCGCGAGGTGGTGGTGAAGGTGCTGCGGCCCGACATCGAGCGGCAGATCGCCGGCGACATCGCCCTGCTCAACAGCGTCGCCACGCTGGTGGAACGCGCGCATCCGAACGCCGACAAGATCCGTCCGCGCGAAGTGGTGCGCGAGGTCGAGACCACGCTCGCGGCG
>JAYRTK010000329.1:0-3787 GCA_041919595.1 Lysobacteraceae bacterium | reverse complement strand
TGAGCGCTTCGTTCGGGTCCTGGTCCAGACGGATGTAGGCCTGGATCGTGCTCACCCCCGCCGCGCTGGTCGAGCTCATGTACTCGATGCCTTCGGCGCTGGCGATCTCGCGTTCCAGCGGGGTGGTGATGAAGCCCTGGATCAGGTCGGCGTCGGCACCGAAGTACACGGTGCTGACGTTGATCACCGCGTTGCGCATCTCCGGGTACTGGCGGACGTTGAGCTCCGAGTACGCGCGCAGGCCGAACAGCAGGATGAACAGGCTGACGACGACCGCGAGCACGGGCTTGTTGATGAAGATATCGGTGAATTTCATCGTGTTCTCCCGTGCGTCGCGGCGGGCGCAGGGTGGATGGGGGCGGGCGGAGTGGGGTCTGTCATCCGGGCGTCAGCTGTTGCCGGGTTTCGGTGTGGCATCCGCGGCCGGCTGCACCTTGTTGTTGATCGTGATCTCGGCGTCGTTGCGCAGCTTCAGCAGACCGCTGGTCACCACCCGTTCGCCCGGCTTGAGACCCTCGGTTACCGCGATGAGGTCGCCACGGGTCGCACCGGTCTTCACGAAGCGCTGGCGCACGATCAGTTTCTTGCCGGTGAGCGGCTGGCCCCGCATGTCCTTTTCCCCCTCCGCGCGGTCGACTTCCTCGATCACGTACACGGCGTTGCCGTAGGGGTTGAAGCTGATCGCGGTCTGCGGCACCACCACCACGGACTGTTCGCCGCCGAGCGCGAAGGCGACCTTGGCGAACACGCCCGGACGCAGCGCGCCGTCGTCGTTGACGAAGCTGGCCTGGACCGTGAAGTTGCGGGTCTGCGCGTCGACCTGCGGTTCGATCGCGGTGATCCGGCCGTCGAAAATCCGTCCGGGCAGCGAATCGACGCCCGCGCGGACCGCGGTGCCCTCCTGCACCTCGCCCATACGCTGCTGCGGCAGCGTGAAGTCGAGCAGGATGGGGTTCAGCGACTGCAGGTTCACCAGCGGGTCGCCCGGGTTCACGAACTGGCCGAGGTTGATCTTGCGGATGCCGAGCACGCCGTCGAACGGTGCGCGGATGGTCTTCTGTGCGATCACCGCGCGTTGCGCCTCGACCTGGGCGATCCGGGCGGCGGCGTCGGCCGCGCGTTGCTCGACGTCGTCCTGTGAGACCAGTTTCTGCGCGCCGAGCGTGCGCCAGCGGTCGCGCTGCGCGACGGCGAGCTTGGCCGCGGCTTCCAGCGCGCGCAGCGTCGCTTCCTCGTTGGCGGTGTTCAGGCGGACCAGCACGGTGCCGGCACGCACCTGTTGCCCCGGCTTGAACAGGATCTCGCGGATCACGCCACCGGCCTCGGTGGTCACGTCGGTGCCGTTGATCGCGACGAAGGTGCCGACCGCTTCGGCATCGTTGCGCCAGCGTTCGGTCTTCGCGACGTAGGCCGAGACCGCGACCGCGGGTTGCGACATGTTGTCGAACGAGGCGTTCATGCCCTTCGCCCGCATCGTCTTCACGATGAACACACCGCCGAACACGACACCGACGGCGATCAGCATGACCGCCATCCGTCCCGCGGTGGAAGGTTTGCGCGCCGGGCTGTCGGCGGAGGTCGTGGCTCTGGAGTCATTCATGTGCGGATACCTGGGCGGGGCGCGCGATGCGGGACGTGGGCAGGAAGGATTTGAACTGCGGACAGACGCTGCCGAAGACGTCCCGGCAGAGTCGCGAATTGAGCGCGTCCAGCGCCTCGTCGTCGGAGGGGTCGAACAGGGGGCGCCATCCGTAGCCGTTGAGCAGGTAATGCAGGTGTTTCATCAGCAGCCGGTAGGGATCTTCCGGCGCATACGCTTCGAGCAGTCCCTCGGCATGGGTGACGATATGCATCCCGAGCGAGAGGGTCCAAGGCCCGATGGTCACGGCCTGCGGCGACAGGCCGAGGCCGCTGGGCAGATCGCCGGCGGCGATCGCATCCCCGACGATGCCGTCGATCATGTGTCCGAGCGGCGCGCCGGCTTCCAGCGAGCGCCGTCGGCTCTCGGGCGAGGCCGCGCCCCAGATCACGTCGGTCCAGACGAATTGTTCGAGCCGGAAGTGCTCGGGACGGGCCCGGATCACCATCAGATCGGCCAGCGCGATCGCCACCATGCGTTCGCGGGTGGGGCCCGACCAGCGCGCGGCGCGCTCGAACAGATCGACCCGGCCGAGGCTGTTGCGGGTGGCGAGGGCGACCAGCAGGTCCTCCTTGCTCGCGAAGTGCTGGTACAGCGTGCCGATGGCGTAGTCGCACTCCTCGGCGATGCGCGACATCTGCAGCGCGAGCAGGCCGTCCCGACGGATCAGGGCCTGGGCCTTGTCGAGAAAGCGTTGCTCGCGCTCGGCGCGTTCGCGCTGCCGGCGGTCCTTGGTGCTCATTCGGGTGCCCGGGAGGCGGAGAATGCGAAATTCTGAACTTGATTTAAATTTCGATCAAGAATAATTATCGTTCCCCAGTGTGCCGCTTTTGGCGCTAATCCGGAGGTCTACAGCCGAGATCATGCAGTCAGTAGGGCGCTGCCGGGGGCCGTTCCGGCCCCGCCCCGGCGAAGCCCGGGCACAAAAAAACCCGGCAGTACGAGACTGCCGGGCTGGAGAGAACGACCCGTCGACCGGGCCGGAGAAATCTCAGCGGGCCTTGCGACCAGCGGCCTTGACGACCTTTTCGGCATCGGCCTGCACGGTGGCGGCGACGGTCTCGAACTGGGTCTTGGCGATCTGGGCGATGGCTTCGTTGGTCTTGAAGGTGCGGCCGAAGACTTCCTGGCCGGCGCCGATGCTGCGCTCGACGTTCTCGCGGGCGATCTGCACGCCCTTCGGCCACACGGCCTTCAGGCCGTCGAAGTCGCGGACGTCGGCCAGTTCGCCCCAGAAGGCGAAGGTGGCGTTCATGCTCTCTTCGATCGCGGCGAGCTGCAGGCCGAACACGGCTTCGGTGTTCTCGAGGGCCAGGCGGCCGACCTGCGCCGTGGTGTCGGCGAACTGGCGGGTCGACTTGGCGAACTGATCGTTGAACTGCTGGTACATGGCGGACTCCTGAGGCGGGGATGCCGGCAGGGAATGCCGGGTTTGTGCAGTGCACCATAATCCGATTTTGTTGCGGCGCAACAAAATCCCGACGAACGGTCGAGCTGCGCGCCGTTTCTTCAGAAAATCAACAGGTTGGATGTGGGCGCCGGCTTGGGGGCGGCCGTTCAGCCGCGGTGGCGGCAGCCCGAGGTGCAGGTCTCGTGGACCACGACCTCGCTGAGCCCGGGCAGGGCGGGCTTCAGGTGTGTCCAGATCCAGGCCGCGAGGCGCTCGCTGGTCGGGTTCTCCAGCCCCTCGATGTCGTTGAGGTAGTGATGGTCGAGCCGGTCGTACAGCGGCTGGAATGCGGCCTTGATGTCGGCGAAGTCCATCACCCAGCCGGTTTGCGGGTCGATCTCGCCGGAAACATGGATCTCGACCCGGAACGAATGCCCATGCAGCCGCGCGCACTTGTGACCGGGCGGAACGTGGGGCAGCCGGTGCGCGGCTTCGAGGGTGAAGACCTTGAAGATGTCCATGGGAATCCGGAGGCAGGGGCCGGGAAGCGGACGGATGCGGGCCGCGGGGTTGGCATTCTACAATCGGCCCAGACCCTCCGCGTCCGGCTCGTGCCCGGGCGCAGCCACCGCGTCGCATGAAGGTCGCGAACCGCCGCGAAGGACACCCGGAAGTCAGATGCCCGTTCTGATCGTCGACGACGACGAAAACATCCTCATCGCCCTGCGCCTGCTGCTCAAGAGCGAAGGCATGGCCTG
>JAYRTK010000328.1:0-3797 GCA_041919595.1 Lysobacteraceae bacterium | reverse complement strand
CGTGCGCGTCGCCGCGCTTCGATCGCCGGACATGCGGCTTTGTGGGTCTTCGTCGCCTCCTCCGCGTGGTTCGGCGCGCGACCCGGTGCGGTGTCCGCGGGGTTCTCGCACCGCAGTCACCCGCTCGCCTGGCTGGGGGCGGTGGGGATGCCCGACGCGATGGCGTTCAACCTCGCCGCATTCGTGACCGCGGGCGTGCTCGCGGCGGTTTCGTTGTGGTCGCTGCGGTCCGCGCTGCCTGCCGATGCGCGCTGGAGCGCCCGGATCGGCGCGCAACTGGTGATGCTCTCCGCGCTCGCGTTCGCCGCGCAGGGCGTGTTGCCGCTGGATCCCGAGGACCCGGACGGCGCCGCCACGGCCGCCCATGGTCTGGCCTGGACGCTCTGGTGGGTCACGTACGCCGTCGGTGGCCTCGCGGTCGCGTCCGGTGTCCGGCGATCGGCCGGACTGCGCCGCGGTTTCGCGGCGGTGACGGTCGCGGTCTCGTTCGCGATTCCGGCGTTCGCGCTGTGGGCGCCCCTGTGGATGCCGAACGCCTTCGCCCAGCGCGTGGCGTTCGTGCTCTGGTTCGCCTGGATCGTCTGGATCGCGGGCCGTGGCGCCGAAGCACGCGACACCGGCTGAGGCGTCCGCTCAGCCGTGCTTGAGCTTCAGGCCCAGGATCGTCGCCGACAGCAGGAAGGTCACGATGTTGGAAAGGATCATCGGCATCGAATCGAGCGCGATCCCGTAGACCAGCCACATCGCGATGCCCGCGGTGAACACCACGTACATGCCCAGCGAGATGCTGCGCGTATCGCGGGTGCGGATCGTCTTCACCGCCTGCGGCACGAAGGCGAGGGTGGTCATCGCCGCGGCCATGTAACCGGCCCATTCCATCGACATCATTCGTTCTCCCCGCCGGCACGGCGGTGGATCACGCCGTCCTTCATGACGAAATCGACCTTCAGCACCGCGGAGATGTCCGCCATCGGATCGCCCGGCATCGCGACGATGTCGGCGCGCATGCCCGGTTCGATCACGCCCTGATCGTCGACACCGAGCACCTGGGCGGCGAAGAAGGTCGCCGACTGCAGTGCGTAGGACGACGGGATGCCCGCTTCGACCATGTACATGAACTCGCGTGCGTTCTCGCCGTGCGGGCCGACGCCGGAATCGGTGCCGAACGCGATCTTCACCCCGGCGCGATAGGCGCGGCCCGCGGTGTCCTGGATCTGGGCGCCGATCCGCGCAGCCTTCGGGCGCACGATTTCGGGGAAATAACCCTCGATCTTCGCCTTGTCGGCGACGAAGCGCCCGGCGGCGATGGTCGGCACGTACCAGGTGCCTTTCTGCTTCATCAGGTTCATGACCTCGTCGGTCATGTAGGTGCCGTGTTCGATGCTGGTGACGCCGCCGAGCACCGCCCGTTTCATGCCTTCGGTGCCGTGGGCGTGGGCGGCGACCCGATAGCCGTAATCGCGGGCGGTGTCGACGACCGAACGGATTTCCTCGACCGTGAACTGCGGCGCATCGCCGGATCGCGCGTAGCTGAGCACGCCGCCGGTGGCGGTGATCTTGATGACGTCGCTGCCGTCCTTGTAGCGCTGGCGCACGGCCTGGCGCGCGTCCTCGACCGAATTGATCACGCCTTCGGTCGGACCGGGCGGGCCGACCAGATGCTGCAGGGCGGAGTTCATGCCGTTGGTCGGATCGGCGTGTCCGCCGGTGGTCGCGATCGACTTGCCGGCCGCCCAGATCCGTGGGCCGTCGACGAGGCCCTGATTGATCGCGTCGCGCAGATGCGGCGCGACTTCGCCGCCGAGATCGCGCACGCTGGTGAAGCCGGCCATCAGCGTCTTGCGCGCATAGGCGACGCCGCGCAGGGCGAAGTCGACGTCGTCGAGGCGGAATCCTTCCTCGTAGCTGCGCGGACTCGACTGGCTGCCGAAGTGGACGTGGAGGTCGGTCCAGCCGGCGGTGCAGGTGTGGCCGGACAGATCGACGATGCGCGCACCGGCGATCTCGGCCCGCCCGGAGCGGACTTCGGCGATCCGGCCGCCGCGGATCAGCACGGTCTGCGCGCCGAGCATGCGACCGTTGCGGCTGTCGAACAGGCGTTCGCAGTAGAGGGCGGTGTCGTCGGCCGCGATCGCGTGCAGCGGCGCGAGACAGGCGAGGGCGAGGACGGCTGCGGACGCGGTGCGGGACATGGCGGGACTCCGACGGGACGTCCCGCGATCATAGCCGGTCGGCGGTCGGCGCGCGCCGACCGTCGCGGTCCTCAGACCTTGATGTCCATCGCTTCCACCTTCACCGCGGGCAGCAGACGTTCGGTGAAGTACTTGTCCTGGAAATACTTGATCTTGTCGCACAGCACCGGATGCGGGATGCCTTCGTAGAAGAAGATCTCCTTGTCGAAGCCGATTGCCTTCAGTTCCTGCGGCAGCATCAGCGCGCGGCGTTCCTCGGACTCGCTGCGGCTGAATTCGCGGCCGCGGGTGAAGCTGTCCTTGCGCACGGTGGTGTAGCCCAGCATCTCGGAGTAGTCGTTCGCGTCCTGCTGTTCGCGCGGCGCATAGACGATCTGCAGCGCATGGTTGGTGATCATGGTGCGCGACAGGTCCTTGCCGTAGGTCGCGTCCAGCTGGGACATGCTCTGGATGATCGGCAGCAGGCGGATGTTGTAGCCGGCCATGTACGACACCGCGGTGGAGATGATGTCGACCTTGCCGATCGAGGTGAACTCGTCCATCAGCAACAGGCACTGGTGCTTCAGTTCCTTGTTGTTCTGCGGCAGTTCCTTGGTGTTGATGTTGATCAGCTGGCTGAAGAACAGATTGATGATCAGGCGGCTCTCGGCCAGCTTGTTCGGCTGGATGCCGATGTAGATCGTCATCCTCTTCTTGCGCACGTCGTCCAGGCGGAAGTCGTCGGCGCTGGTCACCGCGTCGAGGATCGGGTTGATCCACGCGTTCAGCGGTTCCTTGAAGGTGCCGAGGATCGAGGCGAAGGTCTCGTCGGCCTGCGACAGCATGCCGGCGAACGCGGTCTTGGCGTGGCTGCTGAGGAACGGCCGCTGCGCGAGATCCTTCAGGAACGGCTTCAGCTCGCTCTTGCCGTCGCCCGAGGACAAGCGGTAGATCGCGCCGAGGGTCGGCGGTTTGGAGAAGGGGAAACCGATCTTCTGGTCGTCCTCGTACTTCTCGAACAGGTACAGCGAAAAGGCCATGAAGGCGTTGCGCGCCTGACTGACCCAGAACTTCTGGTCTTCGGCGCCATCGGGGTAGAGCATCGCCGCGATGCTCATCAGGTCGGAGACGCGGAACGCCGGATCGTCCGAGACGTAGGTCAGCGGATTCCAGCGATGGCTGCGACGGTCCTCGGCGAACGGATTGAACAGATAGATCTCGTGGCCCACGCTGGCGCGCCAGCCGCTGGTGAGGTCGAAGTTTTCCTGCTTGATGTCGAGGACCACCATCGATTCCTGGTAGTCCAGCAGGTTCGGGATGACCACGCCCACGCCCTTGCCCGACCGGGTCGGGGCGGCGAGGATCACGAACTGCTGCCCGCCGAGGCGCACGATCTTGCCGCCGAACTTGCCGATCACGATGCCGTTCTTCTGCTCCTTGAACATGCCTTTTTCGGACAGGTCGCCGCCGGTGGCGAAGCGCGCGTCGCCGTGCAGCGCGCGCTGCCGCGGGATCATCGCCATCACCGCCAGCACCAGCCAGGCACCGACCGGCAGGCCGAAACCGATCAGGCCGCTGACCTTGATCTTCTTGGCGTAGGGCAGGACCTGCGGCTGATCGATGACC
>JAYRTK010000327.1:0-3815 GCA_041919595.1 Lysobacteraceae bacterium | reverse complement strand
AGGCCTGGTATTGCACCGCGAAGACGACGACCTTGCCGGATGCGTCCGTCGCCTTGATATGGATCTCCAGTTGCGGAGGCGCGATGCCGGCGCCTGCGGGCGCGGGCAGGACGTGCTCGACCGGGGAATGGAAATGGAATCCCAGCGGGGTGTAGGTATGGCCGCCGTCCCACGTCAGTTGCAGCGGCGAGGAAAAGACGATGTTGTTGTCGTGCGCATCGAAACTGCCCGGTCGGAAAACGTTCACTGCCGCAGCGACCTCGACCGGAACGATCGCGGGCGACGTGAAGTCGATGGGCGATTGCTGCACGGTGGGCGGTGTGGGGCGCGGCGCGCTGGCGGGGGGTGAATTCGGGCATTCCCCCGTCCAACCGTTCGCCACGCTCTCGGGATAGGTGAATGCGGCAGCGCTTGAGGAAGGCGACGGCGTCGCTGGCGGTTCGTTCCCGGCGGGACCGCCGTCCGATGCGATGGCATCGGCTGCCGGCACCGCTGCGGGGCGCGACGGATCATGCGCGCAGCCACCCGCGGCCAGCAGCAGGATCAGCGTCATCGGCAACAGGGCCTGTTTGCGTAGCGGTGGATTCGGGAACATGGAACCTCTCCTTGGTTGCGCCTTCCCTGGTCGGAAAGGACGTGGTGCGTGCGCATGCCGACTCGGAGGCCATCTCCGGATGCCATCTTCCGTGATCGAACCGCCCGGAGACGCACGGAGACTCAAGGAATGCGTCCGGTTCGGCCCACGTTCGTGTTGTACACCGATGCGCCGCGCAGGGTAAGTCGCTTCCGGAGGCGCTTGCGTGGATTCCGGTGTGCCGTGCATGCCTCCGGGATGTCGCGCCATCGCTCCTGGCGTCGCGTGTGATCATCGATGCGTCGGAGCCGTTCTGCGTCGGATGACTTGCCTGTGCCGTGGCGTTCAGGCGCAGGAGTCACCTGCTACAGTCTCCCCGTCCCTCCGATGGAATTCCGTCATGGCCAAGCTCATCGCGCTGTATCGCCCGCCGGCCGATCCGGTGGCCTTCGACGACTATTACTTCTCGACGCATGTGCCCCTGGCCAAGACCATGGCCGGCTTGCAGCGTTACGAGGTCAGTCGCGGGGGTGTCGGCGCGCTGCAGGGTGGGTCGCCGTATCACCTCGCCGCGATTCTCAGCTTCGATTCCGTGGCCGCGATGCAGGCGGCGCTGACGACGCCCGAGGGACAGGCGACGGCCGCGGATCTGGCCAATTTCGCCGACGCCGGGGTCGAGTTGTTGATCTTCGATACCGAAGAGATCTGAATCCGGTACGTTCCGTCCGGGCGCGATCATCATTGGGGCATGATCGGGTCGGCATGATGTTGATCCAGGAGGAAGCATGAGCGACATCAATCCCTATGCGCCGCCCGAAGCGATGGTGGTCGATGTCGGATCCCGCGGAGACGTCGCGCCCGCACTGTGGAATCCCGGCGCTTCCACCGCGTGGTGTCTGCTGTTCACGCCGGTGTTCGGTGCGATCCTGCAGATGAAGAACTGGCAGGCCCTGGGTGAGCCCGCCAAGGCCGCGCGTTCGCGTGCATGGGCGATCGGCAGCGCGATCTTCACCGTGGTGGACTCGATCGTCGCCCTCTTCCTGCCGATGTCGCCGGTGATCGATCGTCTGAGCAGTCTGACCGGCCTGGTACTGCTGCTGGTCTGGTATTTCGCGAACGGACGCGAGCAGATCGGTTTCGTCAGGACCCGGTTCGGCAAGGTCTATCCGCGCCGGCGCTGGACGATGCCCCTGCTGGCCGCGCTCGCTGTCCTCGTCGTGTTCCTGGGCGTCACCGTCGCGATCGCGATCGCGGTCACCGCCATGTCCGGAGAAGGCTGAACACGGCGGTGGTCGCGCCCGCGGTGCGGGCGGCGTTCACGCGCTCTTCGCCAGCTCGCTCCAGTCGTCGTGCAGGCCGCATTCGCGCTTGAGGCCGAAGAAGCGGGTGTCTTCCTCGTTCATGCCTTCCTCGAGGCGACGGGTGGTGTGGATGTCGCCGATGGAGACATACCCTTCATGCCACAGCGGGTGATAGGGCAGGTCGTGCTGCTGCAGGTACTGCCACACATCGCGATCGGTCCAGTCGGCGATCGGATGCAGTTTCCAGCGGCCGTCGCGCAGTTCGAGGATATCGATGTCCGCGCGGCTGTTCGACTGGCTGCGGCGCAGACCGGCGATCCAGGTGCGCACGCCGAGTTCGCGCAGCGCGCGCTGCATCGGTTCGACCTTGCGCAGCAGGTTGTATCGCTGGATGCCTTCGAGGCCGTTTTCCCACAGCTTGCCGTGGCGCGCTTCCATCCAGGCGATGCCGACCTGCGGACGGTAGACCTTCAGGTTCAGCGACAGTCGTTCGGTCAGCTCGTCGACGAAGCGGTAGGTCTCCGGAAACAGGTAGCCGGTGTCGACCAGGATCACCGGAATATCCGGTTTCGCCTGCACGGTCATGTGCAGCGCGACCGCGGCCTGCGCGCCGAAGCTGGAGGAGAGCGCGTGGTTGCCGGCGAGATGTTCGATCGCCCAGGCGACGCGTTCCTCCGCGCTGCGCGCGGCGAGCCACTGGTTGAGTTCGGCGAGCGCCTGCGGCGATTCCGCGGCGGTGACGGGGTCGGGGAGGCTCATGCGACCAACTCCAATGGCAGTGTCCGGCTGCCGGTGCTGTCGATGGAAACGATGCCGCCGCGGACGAGGAAATCGCCGAAGCGTTCGCCCGGCGTGCGTTCCGCTGCATAGCGCGCGAACAGCGGATCGAGGGCGTCGATGATCGCGGCCTCGTCGATGTTCTCGCGGTACAGGCTGTTCAGGCGCTGACCGCGATGGTCGGCGCCGATCATCAGGTTGTAGCGCCCCGGGGCCTTGCCGACCAGCGCGATCTCGCCCAGATACGGCCGCGAGCAGCCGTTCGGGCAGCCGCTCAGGCGGATGTGCAGCTCGGCGGCGTCGAGGCCGTGCTTCGCCAGCAGCGCATCGATGCGGTCGATGAAGGCCGGCAGATAGCGCTCGGCTTCGGCCATCGCGAGGCCGCAGGTCGGCAGCGCGACGCAGGCGAGCGCCGCCTTGCGCGCTGGCGACGCGGCGACATGCGTGTCGAGACCGTAGTCGCGGACCAGCGCATCGACGAGGTCGCGCTGGGCAGCGTCGAGGTTGGCGATCACCAGATTCTGGTTGGCGGTGAGCCGGAATTCCGGGGCGGCACCCACGGCCCGGTCATGTTCGATGTCGAGCATGCGCGCGATTTCGCGCAGACCACTGAGATGGCGCAGGCCATCGCGGTCCCAGATGCGGCCGGCGAGGATCCGCAGATTGAGGTGCCACAGGCCATCGTCGCCCTGCGACCAGCCGAACACGTCGGTGTTGTGGTCGAAGGCGAAGTCACGGGCCGGCGCGAAGGTCACGCCGGAGCGGCGTTCGACCTCGGCGCGGAACGCGTCCAGGCCATGGTCGTCGATGGTGTATTTCAGGCGTGCGCGCTTGCGCATCGCGCGGTTGCCCCAGTCGCGCTGGGTGGTGACCACGGCTTCGCCGATCGCGATGACGTGTTCCGGCGCGATGAAGCCGACGACGTTGGCGACGCGCGGATAGGTCTCGGGGTCGCCGTGGGTGGCGCCCATGCCGCCGCCGATGCTGACGTTGTAGCCGGCGAGCCGACCGTCTTCGATCACCGCGATGTAGCCGAGATCCTGCGCGAACACGTCGACATCGTTCGACGGCGGCACCGCGAAACCGATCTTGAACTTGCGCGGCAGATAGACCGCGCCGTAGATCGGCTCCTCTTCCTCGCCGCTGCCGGCGACCTTTTCTTC
>JAYRTK010000326.1:0-3824 GCA_041919595.1 Lysobacteraceae bacterium | reverse complement strand
CATGGCCCGGCGGGTGTATCCCGCCAGCTCCGCGGTGTCGTCCCAGCGGATGTTTCCGGGAAGGTCCGGATCGTAGGTCCCGCTGATGATGCCGAGCGGCACGGTGCCGGCGAAGACCCGCTCCAGGCCGGTCACCTTGTCGCGATAGACGTGGAAGCTGCGGATGCTGGCCACGCCGGGGCCGCTGCCCAGACGCGTGCGGACCCAGGTCCCGGTCCCGTTGTCCAGACTGTCGATGTCGACCGTGCCTCGACTGTCCGAGGGCCCGGCCAGCAGTACCGAGACCGGTGTGTCCAGCGTGCGTCCGCGACCGTCGCGGGTGAAGGTCACCGACTCCAGCGTGACCCGCCAGTGCGCGCGCTCGAAGTCGTGGACCTGTCGCCAGCCGTCGCCCGGCCGATCCAGCGCGATGATCTGCGCGCCGACCTGCGGATCATCCGGCAGATAGGCATTGAGCTTGTACGACAGCGAGGCGAAGAGTCGTCCCGCGTGATGGACCAGGTGCAGCACTTCGGTGCCGCCCAGAAGCCGGCCGCGGTCGTCGTGCATGCCCGCCTGGAAGACGCGGCGAAACGGGGCGGGCGTCGTGGTCGTCGTTGTTGCCATGTCCGTCTCTCGGTTGAAGTAGGCATCCAGCGTCCGGATCGAGGCCGGCTGGCGCGCATGCGCATAGAGACGCTGCCTGAACGTCTCCAGCGGTGCGCGCTCATCGCCGAAATGGTTGGGGATCCAGCGATGCAGGCGCGCGCCCATCCCCTGGATGTCGTGATCCGCGTAGCGCGCCAGATGTTCGAGCACGCTGTCCGTGGCGGCATAACCGCGGCAGAGGAATTGCAGGATGCGGAAGGTCGTCCGGAAACTGGTGTCCAGCACGCGGCGATGCGTGACGAGACGCAGCGTCTTCGACTGCAGGTCCGCAACGCCGCACGCCAAGGGATCGATCAGCGATCCTTCGCGGCAGTCGTAGTAGAACGCGTTCACCGAGAAATCCCGCATCAGCGCGTCCTCGGCCAGATCGGGGCGCACCGCGAACACGGTGCGCCACATGTCGTCGTGCTGGATATCCTTCCAGCTGCGCAGGATGTTGATGTCCACCCAGCCGATGCCGGCATCGCCCCAGCGCAGCGTGCCGAAGCGTTCGTTCCGCAACAGCGTCGCGCCCATGCCGGGAAAGGCGGTGGACAACCGTCGATGCGCCTCCTCGATGGGACGATCCAGGCAGAGGTCGATGTCCTTGCCCGGTTGATCGATCAGCCAGTCCCGCGGCGCGCCGCCGGCGATGAGCACGCGCATGCCCGCGTTCAGGAACAGATCGATCACGTCGCGCGCGCGCACCTCGCGCGTGCCGCTGCGGCAGATCGTCTGGTCCAGGGCGGCGTCCATGCGTCCAGGAGCGAATGCGCTGTCGATGATCGTCATGCCGCGATGCGCTCGGTCGATGGTCGACAAGGATGCATGCAATCTCCGCTGCGCATGGTCTTCTCGCCGATGGGTCAGGAACGGATGCCGACACCGCGGTCCAACAGGACCAGCGCGGCCACGAACAGGCCTCCGGCGAGCGCCGCCATCACCGCAAGGGCGATGCCGATGTCGAGAGCGCCGATGCCGAGCACGCCGTGGCGGAACGCATCGATGATGTGCGACATCGGGTTGATCAGCGCAAGGCTCCGCCAAGGGGCGTCCAGCAGGCTCGCCGGGTAGAACACGCCGCCGAGATAGACGAGCGGCGTCAGCACGAAGGTCGAGACGTGTCCGATATCGTCGAGCGTTTTCGCGTACAGCGCATTGATGAAGCCGATGAGGGAAAAGATCGTGGCGCCGAGCAGCGCCGACAGCAGCGCGATCAGCGGGTGGGCGATGTGCATCGACGTGAACGCCAGTGCGATCAGCAGCACGAGCGCGCCCACCATGAGACCGCGCGCGACCGCGCCGAGGACATAGCCGAGCAGGATGACCCAGTGGGGCATCGGCGAGACCAGCATTTCCTCGGCAGCGCGATTGAACCGGACGAAGAAGAACGAACTGGAGGCGTTCCCGTAGCTGCTGGTGATGATGTTCATCATCACCAGTCCGGGCGCGATGTATTGCAGGTAGGTGACGCCGCCGTCGAAGCGGCCGATGCGCGCGCCGATCAGTGTGCCGAAGACCAGGAAATACAGCACGATCGTGATCATCGGCACGATCAGGGTCTGCAGCCAGAGGCGCAGGATGCGTTCGATCTCGCGCCGCACGAGGGTGTTCAGTGCGATCAGGGTGGCGGATGCGCGCATGCGTCAGCGCGCGGGCATGGCGTGGAATCGCGTGCGCCCGGTCTTTTCCCGGCGCGGCGGGGACCCGTTCGGGTGCGCCGGCCGGACCACGACCATGCCGCGTGGCGTGCGGCCGGTCGTCAGGGTGTCGTTCGTGGAGTGGCCGGCGGCCGTGGGCGCATCCAGATGCGAAATGGGGGGCGGGGTCATCCTGATCCTCAACACGGCAACTCGGTGCCGCGGGGCACGATAGCATAGCGGCCGCGCGTCGCCGGACCGGTCGGAATCGCGATGCCGACCGGTTGAAGCGGGCGCGGCGCGTGCGCTACCGTGACGCCCCCTCGGTGCCCGCGGCATCGGGTTCGCTTCCGATTCGCAGGCGTTCGGTCCGCGCGCCGCGTCCGCCTCCGCCCGCGCCGAAACTGTCATGATGGATGCGGCACGCTGTCGCCAGCCCCGCGCAGGAATGCCCGCATGAAACTCGCCATCCTCTCCCGCAACAGCAAGCTCTATTCGACCCGCCGGCTGGCCGAGGCCGCCCGCGAGCGCGGGCACAGTGCGCGCGTGCTCGATCCGCTGCGCTGCTACATGCGGATCGCGGTCGACGGGTTCGACATGCATTACCGCGGCAAGCCGATGTCCGGGTATCAGGCGGTGGTACCGCGGATCGGCGCCTCGATCACCCGCTACGGCTGCGCGGTGCTGCATCAGTTCGAGTTGATGGGCAGCGTCACGCCCAATGGCGCCGAGGCCATCGCCCGCGCCCGCGACAAGCTGCGGACGCACCAGTTGCTGGCGGCGGAGGGCATCGACATGCCGGTCACCGTGTTCGGCGACAATCCGGACGACACCGACGATCTGCTGTCGATGCTCGGGGCGCCGCCGCACGTGATCAAGCTCAACGAGAGTTCGCAGGGCGCCGGGGTGATCCTGACCGAGAAGCCCTCGGCCTCGCGCAGCGTGGTCGAGGCCCTGCGCGGGTTGTACGCGAACTTTCTGGTGCAGGAGTTCGTCGCCGAGGCCGAAGGAGCCGATCTGCGTTGCTTCGTGGTCGGCGACGAGGTGGTGGCAGCGATGCGCCGGCAGGCGCCGAAGGGCGACTTCCGCTCCAACCTGCATCGTGGCGGCAGCGCCGAGGCGGCGATGGCCAGCGACGACGAACGCGCGGTCGCGGTGCGCGCCGCCCGGGTCCTGGGTCTGGGCGTGGCGGGGGTCGACCTGATCCGATCTCGCCGCGGGCCGCTGGTGCTGGAGGTCAATTCCTCTCCCGGCCTGGAGGGGATCGAGGCCGCGACCGGCGTCGATGTCGCCGGGAAGATCATCGATCATCTGGCAAAAATCGCCAAAAAGCACAAAAAGCACGCATCCTGAAGAGTGTGTGCTCGGCTCGGTCGAGACTGTCACGGGTTTTTAACGCCGCTTTAATCGGCCGCGGCGTAGCGTGTCCGGACCGATTCCTGTCATTCACCCATCCTCGTCAGGGCCGATGCAGAACCGGTAATCGGGGTTACACCCACGTTCGGCCCGGGCGGCACAGGTCGCCCGGGCCATTTTTTCGATGCGCGGATTTTTCGG